>JAHJDS010000328.1 GCA_018812395.1 Pseudomonadota bacterium | reverse complement strand
GCCTGCTGGGCCTCCAGGGCGTTCTGGGTCCGCAATCGGTCGTAATAGGCCTTGACCTGCTCGTCCGTCACCTTCCGGGGGTCGTGGTAGACCTCCATCAACGAGTCCCAGACCGCCCAGCGGCCGAAGATGAGCCGGATCACCAGCCCGGCCAACGGCAGCGAGGCCACCTTGCGCCAGAAGGTCTTGGCCTGGGGATTGGCCGCGTCGATCAGGACCAGCCGGGACACCAGGGCCGGATGCTGTAGGGTCACGATCAGCCCGATCGCCCCGCCCAAGGAGTTACCGACAAAGACTACCCGGCCAAAACCCTTGGCCCGCACAAAGGCGGCCACCTCGGCGGCCAGGGTCGTTGGATCGTACTTGGCGTCCAGGGGCTTGTCCGACCAGCCGAAACCCTTCATGTCCAGGGCCACCACCCGGTATCCGGCCCGGTTTAGCCGGGGCGCGATTTTTTGCCAGGTGTAGGTCGACGAGGCGAAGCCGTGCAGCAAAAAACACGTCGGCGGCCGACCGGGGTATTCCTGATAGTGGTAGCGGACGCCGCCGATCTCGAGAAAATGATCGGCCGCGGTTTTGTCCAGGATCTTGCCCGGCGGGACCTGGCCGACGAAGATGCCGCAACCCGCCGCCCAGGCCATCACCGCCGCGGCCAGGAGCAGACCCGTCACCCGATTTCGCATCATTCATCTCCCAAAAAAAAGCCGGCGCCGGACATACACCCAGCCCCGACACGCACCGTCTGTCCGGGCTAAAAGGTACCTATTCGGCCCTTCATGATCAGCTCCCGGGCGATGACCAGTTTGCGGATCTCGGAGGTGCCGGCCCCGATCTCGAACAGCTTGGCGTCGCGCCACAATTTCTGGACCGGGAACTCGAGGCAGTAGCCGTACCCGCCGTGGATCTGGATGGCGTCCGAGCAGACCTTGGTCGCCGCCTCGGCCGCGAACAGGGCCGCCGCGGCGGCCATCTGGGTCAAATCGGTCCCCTTGCCGCCGCGCGTGGCCTTGGCCGCCACCGCGGCCGCCTGAAAGGTCAGGGCCCGGGCGGCGACGTAGGCGGTGTACATCTCGGCCAGCTTGGCCTGGATCATCTGGAAGGAGGCGATGGGCCGGCCGAACTGCTCCCGCTCGCCGGCGTACTTGATGGCGTAGTCGGTCGCCTGGCGGGCGATGCCCAGACAGCAGGCCGCGACCAGCACCCGCTCGATGTCCAGCCCCCGGGTCATGACCTGGACGCCCCGGTTCAACTCGCCGACCAGGTTCTCGGCCGGGACCCGGCAGTTGTCGAACGACAGCTCGCCCGTGGGCGAGCCGCGCATGCCCATCTTCTTGATCTTGCGCGAGACGGAGAAACCCTCGAACTGTTTCTCGACGATGAAGGCCGAGATCCCGGCCGGACCCCGCTCGGGTTCGGTCTTGGCGTAGACCAGGATGATGTCGGCGATGGGGCCGTTGGTGATGAACATCTTCGAGCCGTTGAGGACGAAATGATCGCCGTCGAGTACGGCCCGGGTGCGGATGCCCATGGCGTCCGAGCCGGCCCCCGGCTCGGTCAGGGCCAGGGCCCCGATTTTTTCGCCCTTAACCAGCGGCGGCAGGTACTTGGACTTCAACTCGTCGTTGGCGTTGAGGTGGATGTTGCCGGCGCACAGATTCGAGTGGGCCCCGAAGGACAACGTCAGGGCCGGGCAGATGCGGGCCATCTGCTCGCCGACGATAACCTCGGAGATGACGTCCAGGCCGGCCCCGCCGTACTTCTCGTCGATGGCCACGCCCAGCACCCCCAGCTCGCCGAGCTGCCGGAACAGGCCGGGCGGCATCCAATCCTCTTCGTCGATTTTTTCCTGGAGCGGCCCGATCTCGTTCTTGGCCCACCGGTAGACCGTCTCTTCGAGCATCAACTGCTCGTCAGTCAACTGCAGATTCACTTTGAGGGCCCCTGATCGTTTTGAGGGGGCATGACCAGGCCTTCCCCGGTGCAGACCACCTTGCCCGCCTGATTGACGGCCAGAGTCTTTACCCGGACCCACTTGGTGCGCGCGATCTTTTCGGACACCTCGGCGGTGACGGTGATCGTGTCGCCGAAAAAGACCGGGGCCTTGAACCGGGTCTTGACCTCGAGGGCGATCGTCCCCACGCCGGGGAGGATGGTCCCGACGACCATGGACATCAGGGCCTGGACCAGACCGCCGTGAACGATGCGGCGACCGAAGGGGGTGCCCTTGGCGAATTCGCGATCAATGTGCACCGGGTTGAAATCGCCGCTCAACCCGGCGTAGAGATAGACGTCGGTCTCGGTGATGGTCTTGGAAAACGACGCGGCCATGCCCACGTCAAGCTGTTCAAAGGTGTAGCCTATCCCGCGATTCAACGGCCCCACTTCCATGGTCTCCCCCCAGGTTCGCCATCCGAATCAGCCCGTCGTCCCGACCTGATGCCGACCTCGATCAAAGGCCGTGGCGGGACAGCCGGCCTGACGACACCATATTGCCCCCGGACCGTCACTGTCAAGGACGACCGACTCCCCGGGAAAGCGACCGGGCCAGGCCGGTGACCCCATAAAAAAACTCCCGCCCGAGAATCGAGCGGGAGATCTATGTAAACGGGTCGCGATGAGACCCGGCCTTTTTGGGCGACGCGCCGGGGCGATGACCGCCCCGGCCGATCGGTCAGAGGCCGTATTCTAGTACATGCCTTCCATGCCGCCCATGCCGCCGGGCATACCGCCGGGCATGCCGCCCTTGTCATCCTTGGGCTTCTCGGCGACCATGGCCTCGGTGGTCAGCAGCAGGCCGGCCACCGAAGCGGCGTTTTGTAGGGCGAAGCGGACGACCTTGGTCGGGTCGATGATGCCGGACTTCATCAGGTCCTCGTACTCGCCGGTCTCGGCGTTGAAGCCGACGGCCTGCTTCTCGTTCTTGACCTTCTCGACGACGATCGAGCCCTCGAAGCCGGCGTTGTTGGCGATCTGGCGGACCGGCTCCTCGAGGGCCCGCCTGACGATATTGGCGCCGACCAGCATGTCGCCCTCGAAGTCGATTTTGTCCAGGGCCGCGATGCACCGGAGCAGGGCCACGCCGCCGCCGGGGACGATGCCTTCCTCGACCGCGGCCCGGGTGGCGTTCAGGGCGTCCTCGACGCGGGCCTTTT
>JAHJDS010000327.1 GCA_018812395.1 Pseudomonadota bacterium | reverse complement strand
AGCAGGTGGACCATCCGGCCCCCGCCGTACCCGGTCTCTTCACGCAACTCGCGGGCTGCGGCCTCGGCCGGCCCCGGGTCTTCGGGATCGAGCAGGCCGCCCGGGACCTCGAGGCCGACCCGCCGGCCGGCGTGCCGGTACTGCCTGACCAGCACCAGTCGGCCGTCCGCGGTCAGCGGCACGACCTGCAGCCAGTCCGGCAGGTGAATCACGAAAAAGTCGCGCTCGCGCCCGGTCCGGGGATTGACCGCCCGGTCCCGGGTCAGCCGGAACAAACCCACGTCCCTAATCGGCTCCGACGACACCAGGGGCCAGTCCTTGAGCGCCACCCGCCCCTCCCCCAATTAAAACATGGACCGGAAGGCCTTGGCCACCTCGTCGGCAAAGGCCCGGTCCTCGAGGTGGGCTTCGACTTCTCGGATTTCAACGTTGGGCCCGACCAGTTCCCTCAGGCGGGTCGTAAAAACCTTGTCTTCTTCAGGGGCGTAGACCGCGGTCCCGTCGCGGTCGAAGGACGCCCAGCCCTTGGTCGGAATCAGGAACTTGACCGGTCCCCGGGCCTGGTTCAATTTTTGGGCAAAGGCCGCCGCCACCTGGGCCAGTTCGTCCGTGTTGAGCCGAAGGAAGGTGCGCAGCTTGTCCAGGTCGTACTTGCGCCGCTGGTGATAGTCGGGCTTGTAGCGGCTCTTGCGCGGGCTCATCAGGTTGACCCCCGACGGGGTGATCACCTGGGGGATGCCCAGCCGGCCGGCCGCCTCGAGCCGGTGCGGCCCGGCGGCCCGCATGCCGCCCATGACGAATTCGCCCACCGCCCCCGGGGCCAGATCGACCACCCCGACGAAATATTTCTGGGCGATCATGTCCTCCATGGCCCGGTCGCAGACCCCGGCCGCGGAAAAGCCGATGACCGAGAAACCCGCCTTCTCCAGCCTGGCCCGGACCATCTGAGCCAGGTCCTCGCAGGGGCCGAACATGCTCATCGCCACCTGGCGGGTCCCTTTGGCCCGGACCGACTCCGGCGAGGCCGGGGCCACCCGGGCCAGGCCGACACCCGCCTCAGCGGCCCGGTCCAGGACGTTTCGCAGCAGGGGCGACAGGCCGGCGATCTCGACCACGCTGTGGAACAAAGCCAGGTCCCCGGTGTCGATGTAGCGGGTGGCCATGCCCGGCAGCGCCGCCGTCGAGCTGACCATCAGCTTGGGCGCGCCAAAGGGCAGGGCCCGCATCACGTCGGTGGCCATCAGCGAGCCGGTCGAGCCGCCCAGGCCCACCACGGCCTGGATCTCACCTTTGCCCCACAGCCGGGCGGCGATCTTGATGGCCCCGGCGGTCATGGCCGCCGTGATCTTGGCCCGCTCCCGCGAGGCCCGGATGGCGGTGATGCTCGACCCGCCGGCCCGGGCCACCTGGCCGGCGGTAATCTCGGATTTGCCCTTCGAGGTCCCGCCCATGGACAGGTCCATGATCTTGACGGCGACGCGCCGGGCCTCGATCCGGCGGCGCAGGTACAGGGTCTCCTCGGCCTTGGTGTTCATGGTCGAGATCAACAGAATCGTCTTGGCCATCAGGCCCTCCGGATATTTGGCCGAGATTTTCATCCAGCCGGCCGCGACCGGCTCCGGGCGTCTTCCTCCAGGGGAAGTAGGTTTTTTTTACCAGGCCTGCTCCGTTCCTGCGGCGGCGGGGCCGTCGATGCGTCCGGGCCAGCCTATGAGTTACCGTACTTCTCCTCGGCCTGGTTTTTCAGGACCTTCTTGTCCACCTTGCCCGAGTCACCCACGGTCGGCATGTCGTCGACGATCTCCATTTGCTCGGGCAGCTTATACTTGGCCAGCTTCTTGTTGATCAGAAAATCCTTCATCTCGTCAAAGGTGAGGGTCTGTCCGGCCTTGGTGACGACAAAGGCCGCGGACCGCTCGCCCATCTCCCGGTCCGAGTAGCCGACGATGGCGTTGGCGGCCACGGCCGGGTGCTCGTTGAGGAGGCCCTCGACCTCGGCCGGATAGATGTTCTGGCCGCCGCGGATGACCATGTCCTTGGCTCGGCCCAGGATCCAGAGGCAGCCCCGGTCGAGCTGGACGATGTCCTCGGTGGTGGTCCAGCCGGCCTCGTCAAAGACCTCCCTGGTCATCTCTTCGTCGCGGTAGAACCCGGCCGGGGCGTGCGGGCCCCGGAACCAGAGGATGCCGGGCTGGCCCTCGGGCACGGGGTTGCCGTCCTCGTCGATGAGCTTGAGCGTGTTGCCGGGCAGCATGTGACCCACGGTCC
The DNA here is from genome assembly GCA_018812395.1 of Pseudomonadota bacterium. Taxonomy (GTDB): domain Bacteria; phylum Desulfobacterota; class Desulfarculia; order Desulfarculales; family JAHJDS01; genus JAHJDS01. The sequence goes on along the minus strand of JAHJDS010000327.1, from coordinate 9,981 downwards.
GGCGCCGGAGGTCCACCGGGTCGGTGACCTTGCAGCCCGAGACCGAGCCCTTGTCCTGGGTGCCCAGGTCCGAGGTGATGACCGCGTCAAATCTTTGCTCGACCTCCTCGGCCACCAGGGGCGGCAAATAGCCGCCGGCCGAGCGGACGAACCGAAGCGAACTCAGGTCGTAGGACTCGACGTCGGCCTCGAGCATCCGGATCAGGTGGGTCGGCACCACGCCGATGGCGGTCACCTTCTCCCGGGCGATCACCTCCAGGGCACCGGGGCCGCTGAACTCCTCGAGCATGACCGTCTTGGCCCCGGCCACGGGCGCGGCGAAATAGGTCAGGGTCCCGGCCGCGCCGCCGGCGTGCGGGGCGACGGCCATGGTGATGTCGTCCTGGGTCAGATTCCAGAGGTCGATCCGGCCCTTGGAGGTGCAGACCCGCGGCGCGGTCGGCCACTCGACCAGCTTGGGCAACCCGGTGGTGCCGGTGGTGCTCGTCAGAAGGCCCACGTCCCAGAAGGAGTCGAAACGCCGGGCCTCGAGGGCCGCCTCGTCGATCTTGCCCTGGTACTCCTCGGTGACCTGGATCAGGGACTTGGTCCCGTCCGGGGCGCCGGGGGGCACCTCCTCGTCGAACAGGAAGATCTGGGTCAGGCTGGGGAACTTTTGCATCAGCTCCCGGTACATGGCCAGGTAGTCGAACTTGCGATAGACGTGGGGGCAGATGACCATCGAGGCCTCGGTCATGCCCAGAAAGTGCTCCAGCTCGCGCTCGCGGAGATAGGGATAGACGGTCAGCGAGATCAGGCCGGCCCGTTCACTGGCGATCCGGGCCAGAAAGCCGTAGACGCTGTTGGGCGACTGGATGATCACCCGGGCGTCCTTGGGCAGCAGCTCGGCCCAGGCGGTGGCCATGGCGTCGGCCATTTTCTTGGCCTGGGCCCAGGTGACCCGGTACTTGGAGTCCACCAGGGCCTCCGCTTCGGGCCGCTCCCGGGCGTTTCGGTCGTAGAAATCATAGAAGAGTTCATTGGTCCAATGGCCGGCCTGGACGAACTCGTCGACCATGGCTTTGGTATACCGAATTGGCTTCACGTGACGCCTCCCTGGTCAGTCAAAGGTTTGTGGGGTTGGGTCAAGGGAGACCCGTTGACGCCTGACCCCCGGTCCTGGGGGGAGGGGGCCCCGATGAGGGGGCTCATTGGTCCCGGACCGACTTTCGGCCGGGACCGAACGGCGCCTCCTTGGTGTTCGGCTTGATTTTCGCTTCGCTTCGGCAACTCGATCGCTCCTCACCCGGACCCCCTCCCCAGGAGGGGAGAGGGGCGCCGCGCCGCAGACGAGTCCTGGCGATGAACCGGGTGGCCGGACACCGGCTCCCGGTTCGCGCCGATCGGCTCCATTTCCAATAGCCGGCAACGTCCTGGAGCGACACCCCCTTTTTTCGTTCCGTACGGCGGCGCTCCCCGTGGCCGGGATCCACCGCCGGGAGTTAGGACCCCCGCCGGGCCGAGGGCGCCTACTCGCCGAACAGCTCGCCCCACCGGGCCTCGACTTTCTTGACTATCTCCTCATCGAGCTTGATGGGGATCGGCTTGTCTTTCCAGTCGTAGGGGATGGTGGCGTCCATGAGCAGCCGGCCGGTGATTTCCCGGGCGTCGATCGGCAATGACGGATCGAGCGGGGTCGACCGGCCGCGCTTGATGATCTGACAGCGGTTGGGCTGGAACCGGAAGCTGAGGGCGTACATCACCCGCGGAATGTCCCAGGGGTCGATGTCCTCGTCGACGACGATGACCGTCTTGAGGCCGTAGGCCCCCATCTCGGTCGAGATGGCCGCGGTCAGGACCTGATCGGCGTGGCCGGGGTACATCTGCTGCAGGGAGATGATGGCCAGGAACCGACCCGAGCCCTCGGGCGGGCAGTAGACCGACCGGATGCCCGGGATCTTCATGGCCACCAGTTGCTGCCACAGGGTGGCGCCGTAGCTGAGGGCCATGGTCATGTGGGTGTCGGTCACGGCCCGGCCGACGGTGGTGCCCCACATGATGGGGTTGTTCCGGTGGGTGACGCACTTGACGTCGATGAAGTTGCGCGGGTCGGTCCCCACGCCGGAGTAGTAGCCGGTGTACTCGCCAAAGGGGCCCTCCTCCATGAACGCCTCGGCGTCCACCTCGCCCTCGACCACGATCTCGGCGTGGGCCGGAATGGGCAGGTCCACCGTCTCGCCCTGGACCACCTCGATCGGCTCGCCCCGGATGGCCCCGGCGATGTCGTATTCCGACACAAAGGCCGAGATGCGCGAGGCGCCCATGACGAACAGCAGCGGGTCGCAGCCGACGATCGAGGCCACGGGCATGGGCTTACCCATCTTCTGATATTTTTTGAGCATGAGGTCGGCGTGTTTGCCCTTGATGAACTGGGTGCCCAGCTTGTCCTTGCCCAGCAATTGGGAGCGGTAGGTGCCCAGATTCACCCAGCCCGTTTCCGGGTCCTTGGTGAGGATGAAGTGGGCCGTGCCGAAGAACCGGCCGCCGTCCAGGGGATACCATTTCGGGGTGGGGAACTTGAACAGGTCGACCTCGTCCCCCCTCAAGATGTTTTCCTTGCAGGGGGCCGCCGACTTGTCCACCCACTCGGGCTCGATCTTCTTGTCGCCGAGCTTGACCCACTCCTCCATGATCTGGACGAGGCTGTAGTCCTTGGGCATGCCCATGATCAGGGCCAGCCGCTCGGCCGTGGTGCAGACGCTGGTGATGATCGGCCAGTCGTGGCCCTTGACGTTCTCGAACAGGAGCGCCGGACCGGATTTCTCCTCGTTCAGCTTGGCGATGTGGCTGAGTTCCAGGTCCCAATCCACCTCGGCCTTGATCCGTTTGACGACCCCTTCCCTTTCGCCCAACTCGATAAAGTCTCTCATGCTTTTCATTGAGATAGGTCCCTCCTTTGCCCGGGCGTACCGGGGCTGACGCTCGGAGACACCGCCGTAAAGCGATGCCCTCCCATGTCGGCTGAGTTGATTATTCCAGGGGGAAGTTTGGCTCCCCCAGCCCTTTCAAATTCCGAGTCGGGCCCTCAGGTGATCTTCTTGCCCTTCATCATACTGTCCAGCATGAAATCCATGACCGATTTCTTCGGGGCCCCCCCCGTTTCCCGTTTTTTGTCGCTCCAGACCGTCTCCGGCCGGCTCTGGAGGATCATGACGTTGCCCGTGGTGGGCATGTCCTTGTCCACGGCCCATTCGATGTCCTGGGGCCGGCCGTAATGCTTCTCGATGATCTTGCCCATCTTGGCCAACTCGATGATGTCGTCGTCGATGGTCGATTGGGCGGTCTGCCGTTCGGTCGGGATTTCCCGGCACGTCGAGGCGTGGGTCTCCGGATCGACGGTGTAGTAGACCCCTTTGCGGGAGATGGTCTTCTTGATGATGTCCAGGGTGACCTTGTTCACGACGAAGTTGTCCGGGGTGACCTCGCCGGAGACGACCGACTCGCCGAAACCGAAATTCGAGTCGATGACGATGACCGAGCGGTCGCCGTTGGCCGGGTTGAGGGTGAACATCACCCCGGCGGTGAAGGAGTTGGCCATCTTCTGGACGCCGACGCTGATGGCCACCTGCTCGTGGGGGAAGCCCATCTTGACCCGGTAGGCGATGGCCCGGGGGGTGAACAGGGAAGAAAAACACTTGCGGACCTTGTCCAGGACGTTGTCCGCGCCGCGGACCCAGAGATAGGTTTCCTGCTGACCGGCGAAAGAGGCGCCGGGCAGGTCCTCGGCCGTGGCGCTGGACCGGCAGGCCACGGGCACGGCCGGCAGGAGGCACCGCTTGGCCAGGCGCCGGTAGAACTCGGCGATGTGGTCCTCGAACTCCCAAGAGAAAGACGGGGACTCGATCATCTCCCGGATGGCGGCGCTGGCCTGGTTCAGGGCGGCGGAGTCCTGGTGGTCCAGTCCGTCCAGGGCGCCCAAGATGTCGCCGGAGATTCCGGCCTCGTCACAAAAACGCTGGTAGGCGGTGGTGGTCACGGCGAAGCCGGGTGGGACGCGGATGCCGGCGTTGATCATCTCGCCCAGAGAGGCGTTTTTGCCGCCGACCACGGGCACCGATTCCTTATTGCAGTCCTCGAACCAAACGACCAGCGGTGCTTGCCGATCCATCTACGGTCCCCCGCCCCGGGCCGTCCGCACCCTCCCGGACGGCCTTTTTGACCCATCACCGGCGGGACACGGCGTCCCGCGGCCGCCCGCCGCGACTCGGGCGGGCGGCCGCGTCTTACCTTAACGTTTGATACTGACCTTGCCGGTCGCCCCGTCGACCTCGATGTCCATGCCGGTCTTGATGACCTGGGTGGCGTATCCGGTGCCGACCACGGCCGGCATGCCGTACTCGCGGCAGACGATGGCCGCGTGGCACATCACGCCGCCGACGTCGGTCACGGCCGCCTTGATCTTCTGGAAGGCCGGCGCCCAGGACGGCGACGTGGTCGGGGCGACCAGGATCTCGCCCTCCTGGAGCTCGCCGATCTGGGCCACGGTCCGGCAGACCCGGGCCTTACCGGCGGCCTTGCCCGGGCTACCGGGGAAGCCCTCCAGCTCGGTGATGGTGTCCGGGTCGTCCACGGCCCGGACCTTGGCCCAGGCGTTCATGGACTCGTTGGTGACGCCCCACAGGACCACGGTGAAGGGCTCCTGAATGACCTCGGGGGCGGTGCCCACCGCCGGCGGCGGGGTCCACTCCCGGAATTTTTCGTAAACGCCCTTGCGCCACTCGATCTCGGCCGGCCAGACCTTGGGGCCCCGAGGCGTGACGTGGGTGGCCCAGGCCGTGACCAGATCCCACAACGCCTCCTTGACCTCGGCCCGGGACAGGTACCAGATGTCCTCGACGTCATTGATGAAGCCGTGCTCGACCATGATCGCCGACACCTCGCGGACCTTGTTCCAGAAAAGCGAGTGGAACCAGTGCTCGACGTAGAACAGGTGGTTCTCGACGTAGGGGAACACCGTCCGGGACACGCCCAGATTCTGGTCAAAGGCGGCCCGGACCTCGTCGTCGGCCAGCAGCTCGCGGTACTCGGCCGTGATCCGGTCGCGCTCGGCGATGACCTCGGCCGTGGGCCGGTCGATGCTCTCGCCGGCCCGGACCTTGTCGATGTAGATGCAGACCGAGGACAGGGGCACGTTCAAGTCGTCGTTCCACGATTTGTCGTGGTGGTACCAGCCGGTGCCGGTCGAGACGTGGAACCAGGGATAGCGCGACTCCTCGAGGGCGGCCAGCCACTGCCGGCCCTCGGCCGAGCCCTCCAGCACGGCCTTGACCTTCTCGAAGTCCGGGCTGGACTTGATCACGCCGTCCACGTTCAGGTCCACGGCGATCTTGGCCAGCTTCTTGAGTTCCTCGTCGGGCCGGTACATGATGACGTCGATGCCCGAGACCATCTGGGTCACCCGCTGGAGCGGGATGTCCGGGAACTGCTCCTGCATGAAGCCCAGGAACATGACGTAGGCGGCGTAGCCCAGGTTCAAAAACTCGAAGTGGTACTGCCAGCACAGGATGCCCAGGTTGATCAGGTCGTCGTAGGCCTTGAGCAGCTCGTAGCCGCTGGACTTGCCCACGCCGTCGTGGATCACGGAGATGTCCTCGAACTCGGGCAGGGTCGGGATCTTGAGGGCGTCGAGTTGCCCGATGACGTCCTTGATCTTGACTTCCCAGTTGTCGTGGAGCTTGTCCCAGTTCTGGTAGTAGTACATGCCCCGCTTGCCGAACTCCTCGGCGCGCCGGCCCACTTCCTCGGGGTCCATCACCGGAACCGGGCTGATGTAGATGTAGCCGTTGATCATCCGGTGGTCCACGCCGTAGACCGGCGGGACGGAAAAGATCCGGGTGTTGAACTGGGACAAGGCCAGGAACCAGGCCTCGTCCCAGATGATGTCGAAGGGATACATCGGTTCGGGGTAGTGCAGTCCGTCATAGAACCAGAACATCTTTTCTTCGTACGCGGCCCGTTCCGGATCGTCGGTGACGAATTGGTAATGGTACGGGTACATTCGCTCCCAGCCTTCGGTGCCGGGAATCTGCTCGACTTCGTGCGGATTTGGAAACTCAAGACCGGCCATGATCTCCCTTCCCCTCAAGAATGCCTGTCGGGCAAAAAACCGAGGTTTCCGCCGCCGGCGATGAGATCGGCCCCAGGGCGGAAACGCGAACAACCGGCTCGATATCTTGGATCCCCGGCCCTCTGGCCCGGGCGGAAGGTGGCACAGCCTGAGCGATACGATACAATTGTGCCATGTGGTCCGCGGGCGGTCAAGGCAAATAATTTTATTATTGGTATAAGCTGAGATTATATAGGTGTCGTATTTAATGAATAAATACAGTAAAGTGGCAATGTGTAATCCCTTCTGGCTTGACTCGGTAAACAACCATCCCTAATAATAAGCCATGAACCTCAACCGCCTCCAGATCTTCTACGAGGCCGGCGAGGCCAAGAATTTCTCCCTGGCCGCCGCCCGCCTCAACATCACCCAGCCCGCGGTCAGCGCCCAGATCAGACAGCTGGAAGAGAACCTGGGCGTCAAGCTCTTCGCCCGCCTGGGGAAAAAGGTGGTCCTGACCGAGGCCGGCCAGGTCCTCCTGGTCCACGCCCGCAAGATCTTCAGGCTCCGCGACGAGGCCGAGCGGGTGATGAACGAGATGCGCCTGGTCAAGAGGGGCACCCTCAAGCTGGGGGCGTCCCGGACCTACGCCCAGAACATCATGCCCCCCCTGCTGGCCCGCTTCCAGGCGGCCTTTCCCCAGGTGAACATCGTCCTCCAGGAGGGGAGTTCGCTCGAGATGGCCCGCGACCTGCTCACCCTGGGCGTCGAGGTGGCGGTGGTGGCCTATCCGGGCCGAGTCCGGAGGGTCAAGTTCGGCTTTCTGAAGCGGGAGGACGTGGTGATGATCGTCGCCCCCGATCATCCGCTGGCCGGGGCCCGGGCGGTGACGGTCAAGCGACTGGCCGAGGAGCCGTTCATCATGCGGGAGAAGGGCTCGGGCACCCGCCGGGTGGTGGGCGAGATGTTCCGCCGCCACCGGGTGATGCCGCGCCTCGTCTTCGAGACCTCCAACGCCGACGTGATCAAGGAGCAGGTGGCCGGCGGGGTCGGGGTGTCGATCATGACCCGCTCGGCCGTGGCCGGGGATTTGGCGGCCGGCCGCCTGGCCGAGGTCGGATTGGCCGACGAGGTCCTGTCGCTGGACATCTACACCGCCGTCCTCGTCGGCCACGAGCTGTCCCGCCCGGCCCGGGTGTTCCTGGACATGCTGTCCGAGGTCCCCGGTCTGTCCCCCTGACCCGGATTATTTCCCAAAAAAAACCGGGGGGCCTGTCGGCCCCCCGGTTACGGTGCAGTTTTTCGGGTCGCTTTGGCTTAGAAGCGGATCTGGAAGGAGATACCCGCCAGCCAGACGGCACCCAAGTCGGCGAACATGGCGTTGCCGGCACCAACGTCGAGCGTCGGGTTCCAACCGTAGTACCAGTAGGAGACCTCCGGCGCGATGACGAAGTGCTTGTTGACGCGGTAACGGACCGCGAAGTTGAACGCATAGGCCACGTTCTGGCCGTGACGCCAGGTGCCGGGCTGGTCGTTCGAGGCGTTCGAGTACTTGACCCAGCCGCCACCCAGGTGGAAGCTGGTCCGGCCCATGGTGTAGGACAGGCCCAGACACGCGGCGAACACGTAGCTGCTTTCGACCTTGATCCGGCTGGGATCGTTGTTGCCGCCCCAGTAAACGGCGCGGTTCCACACCGTCTGGCCCGGGAAGTAGTTGGCCGCGACCCAGTTCATGCCGTAGGAGATCTCGCCCACGATCCGGAAGGCTCCGAAGGAGACCCGGAACGGCAGGACCAGCAGGTAGCTGAGGATCCGGTCGTCAGCAAGGTTGCCGCCCTGGATGGCCTCACGCTCGCTCGCGTAGATCGAGAAGCCGGGGGCGAGACCGACGTACTTGCCCTTGTACTTGACCACCAGGTCCAGGCGCGGAAACATGGTGTTGGCCACGTTCGCGACGTTCACCGGGTTGCCGGCGTTGGTGGTCGGGGCCTGGCCGATGGCGACCATGAAGGTCCAGGGACCGACGTCGTAGTACAGGGCGATCTGGGCGAAACGGCCCGAGTACTGCTTACCCATACCGATGAACAGAACCACCGGGGCCACCGGGCCGTTCGCACCGGTGAACAGGCCGAGGGCGCCCAGGCCCAGCCACTGGTAGGGGGCGTAGGCCAGCGAGGCCAGCAGGTTGTCAGTGTGACCAATGACCAGTTGGCAGCGGCCGAACTTGTACCAGCCGTACATGTACCGCAGGCCGACCGCCCCGCCGCCGTGGGCCGGGCCGGCTTGGATGCCGAACTCGATCCTGGCGCCGGTGGACTTGTCGTTGCTCATCCAGTCGACACGAAGGTAGTTGGTGACCGGCATCGCCAGGTAGAAGGTGGTCAGGTCCGGCATACGGCTGTCGTTGGCGCCGTACGAGTTACCCGACCGCCAGGCGTAGGCGATGTCGGTGTCTACGCGGGCGCCGACCTTGACCTGATAGGCCATCGCCGGGACGGCGAAGGCCACGGCCAAGACGACCGCCAGCAGCAGAACAAACAGTTTTCTCATTCTCGTTCCTCCATAGTGCTAAAGAATTTCCGACCCGGGCCGTGCTTCACTCCCGTCAGGAAGTGCCCAACTTCGACGTTTGTCCCGGGTCGACCCTTCCCTGTGCGGAACCCCTCCCCCCCGGCCTGCACCGGCACCGAGGCGCAGGGACTCCGATCTGTTATTTCTAGCAAAGTCTTTCCATGGGAGTCAATAAAAAAGTAGGGCAAAATGTAAAAAAAACGGCAGGCTGTCCGCGCCCCGGGGTTCGTGTCAACCGGACGTCCCGGCCGGGTTTAGTGTAAAAAACCGAAAAACGAGACAAAAACCCCGCCGGCCGCGGCCTCTCAGGCCCGCGGGCCGGACGGATCGTCGTTCCTTTTCAGGAAGGGCGTGATGGAGATGACCTTGCGGTCGGCCTCGTCCAGGCGGCCGATCCGCTCGGAGTAGTCCTTTTCCAACTCCCGGACGTAGGTCTTTAGCTTGGGGTTTTCGGCCATGAGGTCATCGACGTGACGCAACAGCTCGGCCGATGACTGCCGCAGGCCGGTGCGGTCGATCCTGATCTCGAGGATGTCGGCCACGGTCCGGACCAGCCTTTCGACCACGGCCAGATTGCCGGTCTGGATGTAGGACGGGGCGTGGCCCCACAGTCCCAGGCAACCCAGGCCCCGGGCCGCGGCCCGGCGGGACAGAAAGCTGTGAAAACTGATCGGCCCCCGATACTCGTCCAGGAAGGCGACCCGGTCCTGGAACCGGTCGATGACCCCCGGCAGATTGGCCACGCCTGAGACCGGGGGCTCGACGGTGTGGGGCACGGCGTCATAGGTGCCGCCCACGGTGACGATCAGCGTCACCCCGAAGCGGTCGCAGACCTCGAGCAGGGCCGCGGCCAACCCGCCCCAGTTATGGTGCGGCTCCGGTCCGGCCAGCAGCAGCAGGTCCGGTCCGCCGGTTTGGTCGGCGAAATGGAGGGTGATCCGCGGCAGCTCCAGGCCCCGCAAACGCCCCTGGCGGATCAAGCCGGTGGGCCGCTGGGCGGCGTAGTCGTGGAACGGGTCCACCGAAAGCCGGGCCACGGCCTTGGCCGACAGGCCGCTGGTCAGGTAGCGGAGGGTATTGGACGAAACCTCGCCGGCGTCGGGCCAGCCGCTGAAGCCGGCCACCAGCACCGGCTCCCTGGCCCGCGGTTGTTCGTTGAATTCGAAGCCGGAAGGATCGGTCATGGCCTGATTAACCTCTTTTGCCGCCTCCCGCCCTCACCGGAGGACCGCCTGCGGCCGGGCCGCGGAGGGCTACGAGAGCGTTGCAAAAGTCGTCCTGACTTTTGCAACCACGGACTTAAAAAAAGCTTGGTTTTTGTAAGT
>JAHJDS010000326.1 GCA_018812395.1 Pseudomonadota bacterium | reverse complement strand
GGTCGGGCAGAAGGCCGGTCACGACCATGGCCACGACCATAATCATCACCACGGCCACGGCCACGATCACGATCACTGACCAGGCGCGGGCCTGACAGGGGGGGGACATGAAATTCTTCATCACCGGTGCGTCCGGATTCGTCGGCCGCCGCCTGATCGCCCCGCTGCTCCAAAGCGGCCACCAGGTGATCGGCCTGTCACGGGGGGCCAGGGAGTCGAAGACGGAGGGCCTGAGCTGGGTCCAGGGCGATCCCAACCAGCCCGGGGACTGGCAGGCGGCGGTGGCCGAGGCCGACGTGGCAATCAACCTGGCCGGGGCCAACCTGTTCGGCCGGCGCTGGACCGAGGACTACAAGAAGGTCATTCTGGAGAGCCGGATCGCCGGCACGAAAAACCTGGTCGAGGCCCTGGTCGCGGCCGGCGGGCGAGGCAAGAAACTGATCTCCACCTCGGCCGTGGGCTACTACGGCTTCCGGGGCGACGAGGAATTGGATGAATACTCGCCGCCGGGCCTTGACTTCCTGGCCATGGTCTGCCGGCATTGGGAGAGCGAGGCGATCAAGGCCGAGGCGGCCGGGGTGCGGGTCGTCCGGGCCCGGTTCGGGATCGTCCTGGGCCGCCGGGGCGGGGCCCTGGAACAGGTGGTCCGGCCCTTCCGGATGTTCCTGGGCGGGCCGCTGGGCGGCGGCAAGCAGTATTTTTCGTGGATTCATCAAAATGACCTGGTGGCGGCGCTTTTATTCTTGGCCGAAAACGAAAAACTGACCGGACCGTTCAACCTGACCGCGCCGAACCCGGTCACCAACCGGGACCTGGCCCGGGCCGTGGGCCAGGCGCTCCGGAAGCCGTCGTTTATACCGACCCCGGCGTTCGTGTTGCGGCTGGCGCTGGGGGAGTTCGGCTCGGTGCTGGTCCAGGGCCAGCGGGCGCTGCCCCAGAGGCTGACCGAGGCCGGGTTCGAGTTTCAGTTCCCCCAGGTGGACACGGCCCTGGTCGACCTGCTGGGTTGAGCGCGACCAAGACGGAAAACCTTTCGGGGGCCCAGTCCGTTTAAACTGTATCGTTTACCGAAATAGCAATGGAACAACGTCCAAATTATGGTGACACAAGGCAGACGACTTTCTGCGCCTATTGCGCAGGTGCCACAGAGACGCGGGACCACGTACCTTCGAAAATCTGTTTGGACAAGCCTTACCCAACTAATCTTCCAGTCGTGCCAGCCTGTCGGTCTTGTAACGAGAGTTTTTCGATGGACGAGGAATACGTAGCGTGTCTTATAGAGTGTGCCATTAGCGGATCGGTCCAAGCGGATGGCTTCGAACGCTATAAAATAAAGCAGATTTTTAAAAGAAAGCCGGCTCTAGTTTGGAAGTTTAGCCAAGCATACATAGAGGAAAATGGCCTGTCATTTTTCAAGGTCGAAACGGAAAGAATCAGAAACGTTGTTCTTAAGCTTGCCCGGGGGCACGCGGCCTTCTAACTGAACGACCCACAACTAGATGATCCTTCGAATATCACATTTATACCGCTCACTTCTATGAATTCAGATGTACGAAATAATTTTGAAGCACCACCACGGTCGTCGATTGTACCAGAGGTTGGGAGTCGAGCAATGCAGTGGTTAATTACTAAGGAACCAGGTACTTCTTTTTGGATCACTGCTCAACGAGGAAGATATCGTTATCTTACGTCAGTTGGGTATGGAGTTGTCATTAGAATGGTCATTAGAGAGTACTTGGCGTGCGAGGTTGTGTGGAACCATTAGTGTTGCTTAGGCAATCTTGGCACAAGAGATGGTGTCTTAACTTTAAGAAATACCTAGAAATACATGAAATAAAAAACCCGGCCCCCATGGGAGGCCGGGCTTTTTTTTTGCGTGGGTCAGGCCAGCGCGGGCGGCTAGCCGCCCTTCTTGGCTTTCAACTTGGCCAGGATCTCCTGGGCCCGGACGTCGGAACTCTTGCCCGCGCCCTGGACCAAGGCCTCGGTCGAGGTCGAATCGGTCGCGCCGCGAATGGTTTCGAGGGCGTCCATCTTGCCCTCGGCCGCCTCCTGGCGTTCGCGCATGGCCCGGAGCTGGGCCAGCCCCGAGCCGTCAAAGGCTTTGCTGCTCAGCTTGCGGCCCTGGGCGACGTGATGGGACGAGACGATCTGCTCGGACAGGCGGCGGACCTCGTCCAACGACTTCTGGGCCCGCTTCCACTCGGTCTCGGCCCGGGCCACGTTCTGCTCATGGGCCGTGAAGTCGGTCTTGGCCGCCTCGAGTTGGGCCTCGATCCCGGCCATCTGCTCGGCGCAGGCCGTGGCCTTGGCCTCCTCGCCCCGGTCCAAATAGACCCCGGCCGCCTGCTCCAGCGCGCTGAGCTGGCCCTCGAGGTCCTTGACCTTGGCCGCGGTCCGGTTCTTCATGGCCAGGATCTCGGCGTAGGCCTGCTCGTAGTCCCGGACGGCCGTTTCCTGGCGCTTGACCTCCTGGCGGGCCTGGTTGGGCCGGTCCGCGTCCTCGATCCAGGCCTCGGTCTCGTCTTTCTTGCCCATCAGCCAGTTGGCTATCTTTCTGCCGATACCCATTTTTTTCTCCTTCTCAAACCTCGAACGCCGGGTCTTCCAATGAACCTTCGTCCCGGGAAATCAGGCGTACTCGTCAATGAGGGTCAGGATGGCCTCCTGGGCGTCCCACAAACCCTCGAGGATGTAGACGATCTCGAAATCGTCCAGGCCGTCGGCCCGCCGTTTCTCGGTGGCCACGATCATCACCTTGTCCTTGAAGGACTCGGTGTCCCGGCCCACGGCCACGCCGTCGAGGTAGGTGGCCAGTTCCAGCAGCCGGTCCTTGAAGGTCAGCTCGGCGGCCGCGTCGGCGAACTTCAGTTCGTCCTCGGCGGCGATGTTGATCTGGAAGAAGAGTTCGGCCAGTTCGTCCTCGTCGTCCTGGTGGACGCTCAAGAACACCTCGCCGTGACGGTCCTCGACGCCGATCTTGAAGGCCAACGTGCCCTCGTCCTGGCCCGCCTCGGTGACGGTGTAGCCCGCCTCTCCCAAGAAAATGGACAGGTCCTCCTCTCCGCTGACAAATACGGTCACCCCGGTGGTATTCATCTCGTCACCTCACCTGTTTTGGGCGGCGGCAGGACCCGCACCAGGGACGACACGATCTCCCGGCCGACCTGGATGACGAAGTAGCCGTCCGCCTCGTCCATCTCGATGTGCAGATATTCCATGCCCTGGGGCGCCTCCCGTTCGTAGGCCCACAGGGACAGACTTCGCTTGTCCACCGCCCCCCCGGGATCGGTGATCACCCGGGCTACGGCCGTGACCGGCTCCTTGGTCCCCAGGGCGTTCTGGAAGGTCACCCCGTCCTCGTCGGTCATTTCGGGGTCGCCCAGGATTTTAAGGAATTCCTCGTCAAAGCCGAACTCGTCCACGTTGTGGAACAAGTACGTTTTGACCTTGCCGTCGGCCTCATCGAGGTCCGTTTCGACAAGATGGGTCTCCTCGCCCAGAGATACAAGGGCCCGGGTCATCTTATCGGCGCCCCGGTCGTACTCGGCGACCGTTTTGACCTCGAAGTCGCCGGACACCTCCGGGTCACTCAGGCTGACGAAGCCGCCGACGTAGATGTGTAGCGGATTGAATATCTTTTGATCCTCGCGCTCCGGGGGCTCCTCCTTTTGGGTCCACTTCTCCCAGAGCGTCCGGCGCTTTTTTTTCTCCGATCCGCCGCCTCGAAAGCCCATGCTATGTCCTGCGAATGAAGACGTACCAGACGGTCCAGCCGCCGGCCATCGCCACGCTGATGCCCACGAACACCCAGAAGAGCGACGCCCCGCGGTCTTTCTTCTTGCCGGCGTAGACCACGTCCGGGTGCTGCCCCCCGAACTGGCGGGAGAACTGGAGGTCCGGGTCGGTGTTGGGGTCCAGGTACTTGGGGTCGCGCTTGACGCCCTTTGCCTCCATCTGGGCCACCCGGGCCTCGAGTTCGGCCCATTTCTGCTGGTCAAACTGGTTCCGGTATCGGGACAGAGAGTTCCAGTGATGATACCAGAACAGGTGGTTGACCGTCATCAGGAAGGCCAGGTCCCAGATGCCCAGGGAGTGATAACCCCACCTCGGATAGCCGTGACCGCCCCAGAACCCGCGCCGGGAATAACGAGGCGTGACGTAGACCGTCCGGCCGCGGGAATACCGGCTCCCCATCCGGCTGGGGCGGGAGTTGATGGCCTGCCGCCGGGTCTGATAGGAGCGGTAGGAGCGGCTGCCGGTGCGTTGGATGGCCGAACCCCCGGTGCGGCTCCGGTAGCGCGAGTAGGCCGCCCGGGAGGCCTGCCGCCGGGCCTGCCAGCCGGAAGACGAGGTCCGACCGCGTTTCATCCAACCCTGGCCGCCCAGGGTCGCCCGGCGGCTGGAGCCGGAGGTCCGAAAGCCCCGGGTCCGGCCGGTCGAGGTCCGACGCGAGCTATAACTGCGGCGCGAAGAGGACCGGCTCCGGTAGCGGGACGACGACCGATAGGAACTCCGGAAGGAAGAACTCCGGGAGGATGAAAACGAGCGGAATCCACCGAAGCGCCGGGCCTCGGCCACTTGGGTGTCGGCAGCGACCATCACCGCCGCCGCCAGGAGCAGTCCCAGTCCCAGACAGACTTTTCTGACAGTCATAACCGCTCCCTACAAGGCTTTGGTCAGGGCGATGGCGAACAGGACGAACATGGCGCCGCTGAGCACGCCGACGCCGACGTTGGCGTCCTGGGCGATCTCCTTGTTGACGCTACCGCCGCGGATGAACAACCAATTGGAGAAGACGCGGACGATCGCCACCATGATCATGGCCAATACGGCGTAGAGGATGGCCGCCCCCAGATCGTGCAGGAACCCGACCCAGGTCGGGGCGCCGCCCACGGCCGCCCGGACGATGATCCCGAAGGCGACGAGGACCAGCCCCAGCTCGAAGCCCACGGCCCGGTTGCCGCGACCGGCCTCGGTGTCCCGGACCAGTTCGGCCTTGTCGTCATAGGGCGTGGCCAGCTCGAAGAGCTTGAACAGGATGATGAACAACGCCTGGCCGATGGCGAACCAGACCAGGCCGATCAACAGCAGTTCCCACAGTGGCAGCCAGGCCGAGCCGTGGAAGCCGCCGAAGGCCCCGTCGATGACCAGCCCGGTGGCCACGGCCATGCCGGCCCAGACGTTGGCCACGGCCCGGTTGCCGGCCATGACCTCGGCCAGGTCGTCCACCTTGTTGAGCAGCACCAGGTCGCACACGAACAGGGCGACGTTAATCAGGATGATGGCCGCGCCGCCGGCCACGGCCCACTGGAGGACGTAGCCCAGCCATGGTTCGCCCACGTCCAGGCCGCCCCGCATGAAGGCGATGAACACGCCCAGGTAATAGCCCACGTACAGTCGGGCCAGGGCCGGGTTGTCGGCCTCGGTCAGGGCCTTGTCGGCGTCGATGTGGTGCCAAGACCTGAGCCTGGCGTCCAGCACCAGCTTGGCCACGAACAAGACGATCAGGGTCGCCACCAGGGCGACCACGCCGCACAGGAAGGCGAACAGGATGCCCGTGGCGGCCTGCGTCGGCGTGGCCAGGGGCGCCTCGAGCAAAATCAGGGTCTCCCCCAGATCCCGGGCGAGCCAGCTGGGGCCGAGTAATGCCAAGACCATGGTCCTCTCCTGCTGAAGTGCGAAGGCGCGTGCTGAAAGATGGAGATGCGACCGCCCCCCGGCGGACTCTCCGATCGGCGTCCTCATTATCTTAGTTGGTTCGGGAAGGCAAGTCAAAGACATTACCCGGCCGGTTGACGATCGGGTGGCGACTGGTTTAGGCTGAAGGCGTGGGGGATCGGGAAAAAAAGAGCGATTTGGCCGTGTTCCTGGCCGGGCGGGCCGCGCCGGGCGACCCGCCGCGCCTGGGCGAGGCCGATCTCGAGGAGGCCGCGGTCCGCTACGGCCGGACCCTCGGGGACGTCCACGTGGCGGCCCTGGAGGCCGGACTGACGCCGGCCCGTTACGTCCGCTCGATTCCCTCCTTCGGCCTGGCGGGACAAGCCCGCCTGCTGGAGTCCCGGGTGGGCGTCGTCGGCTCCGGGGGCCTGGGCGGTTTTCTGATCGAAATCCTGGCCCGGGCCGGAGTGGGCCGATTGGTGGTGGCGGACAAGGACACCTTCGAGCCGACCAACTTCAACCGCCAGATCCTGTGCACCTCCCTGACCCTGGGCCGGGCCAAGGCCCGGGCCGCGGCCGAGCGGGTGAGGCTCATCAACCCGGCCGTGGACCTCGAGCCGGTGGTCGAGCGGGTGACGGAGGACAACGTGGACCGGATCCTGGCCGGCGTCCAGGTGGTGGCCGACGCCCTGGACAACGTCCCGGATCGGTTGATGATCGAAGTTTGGGCCAAACGGGCCGGGGTGCCGCTGGTCTTCGGGGCCGTGGCCGGATTCATGGGCCAGGTGACGACCGTTTTTCCCGGTGACCCGGGCCTCGAGCGCATCTTCGGCCCCCGGGACAAGGCCGCGGACAAGGGCACCGAGGTGGATTTCGGCGTGCCGCCCATGACCCCGCCGCTGGTGGCGGCCCGGCAGGCGGGCGAGATCATCAACATCCTGCTCGGCCGGACCGAACAACTGCTGCGGGGACGGCTGTGGGTGGTGGACATGATGGCCGGCCGGGACCTCGAGGTGGACCTGGGTTGAGATCCCTAAACCGAGGGCGGCCTTGCAAAAAGCTTCTGTCTTGTGCTAGTTATGGGACGGAAGGGGGCGCCCCGGCAGGGGACCCCGGGGCGGGGGCGCCCCGGGGTGAAGGCGTGTGGCCGACCAGCTCAGGCAGCCCGATTCTCGCCGAGCACGGTGGCGATCAAAGCCAGGTATGGTTGGATGTCCAATTCGTGTGGGGCGGGGATGTAGTATTGCGACTGGAAGACGCAATAGTCACAGCAGAAGGTCCGCCACTTCTTCCCGGCGGCCAGGTCAAGGCAGGAGTTGTAATCATGGCAGAGGACGTTACGGTCACCCATTCGGCGGACGGGATTGCGGTGGGGGGTTTTACTACCCATGGTCGTAACCTCACCTTGGGGTTTGCCTGATCAGGGGCAAGGGACGTGCCAGCCGACGGTCGGCGGGCCGGTCTTGCCCTCAAAGTCCTGTACTTTTGACCCCTTGGCCGTGGAAGTGGTTCCGGCCATCATCGGCTCGGGGAGTCGATATTTCGAGAATCGGAAAAACAGAGTGCCGGATTCCGAAAATCACAATCCGGAATCCGGGCTTAGCCGTCCGCCGAAACGGGCCGGGCGCGTCGGGGCAGAGACCTGTTAGTGGTGGTGTAGGGCGATGTTTTATCTGGAAATAATCGAGGAGTCCGGTTCAACGCGACGGGTCACGATCCAGGGCGACCAGTGCGTCATCGGTCGGGAGGCGCCGGCCGAGGTGGTCATCCCGGACGAAAAACTCCTGCCCCGACAGGCGGTCGTTCGCCGCCTGGGAGACGTCTTTCTGGTCGAGGACACCTCGGGACTGGGCGTCATCATCGACGGCCAAAACAAGGACACGGCCGAGATCGCCCCCGGGGACGTGATCGAGATCCTCGACTACCGCCTCCGGGTGTGGTCCGAGGAGGCGCCCGAACCCCCGGACCAGATGGACGATTACGAGGCCGACAAGACGGTCATGATCGACCTGGGCGCGGCCGACGAGCGCAACAGCTTCCTCAATTTCGAGGCCCAACTGGTCATCAACCGGACCGACGGCCAGGTCACCGGCCAAGTGTACCACATGGACCGGGAGCGGATCACCATCGGCCGCCATCCGGACAACGACGTGTCCCTGCCCGACCCCCACGTCTCGGGACGCCACGTCGAGGTCTTCTTCGTGGGCGGCGAGTACCGGGTCAAGGATTTGGGCTCGACCAACGGCACCCTGCTCGACGGCCGCCGAGTGGTCGAGGCGCCCTTCTCCTTCGGCTCCAGTCTGGGCCTCGGCCCCTACACGCTGACCCTGGGGGCCCGGGGGGAAGAAGAGGAGGCGCTCGAGGCCCCCGAGACATTGACCGGGTTGGTTGACCTGGTCGGGACCTCGCTGGCCATGCAGCGGGTCTATTCCCTCATCCGGCGGGCGGCCAAGAGCGACGCCACGGTCATCATCGAGGGCCCGACCGGCTCGGGCAAGGAACTGGCCGCCCGGGCCATTCACGCCCTGTCGCGGCGGTCGACCGGGCCGTTCTCGACCGTGGACTGCGGCTCGATCCCCGAGACCCTGATCGAGTCGGAACTCTTCGGTCACGAGAAGGGGGCCTTCACCGGCGCGGTGGGGCGGCGGGCCGGGGCCTTCGAGGTCGGTCACGGCGGCACGGTCTTTTTAGACGAGATCGGCGAACTGCCGCTCCAGATGCAGCCCAAACTGCTGCGCTTTCTCGAGGAGCGGACCCTCAAAAGGGTCGGCGGCACCGAGGTGATCGACATCAACACCCGGGTCATCGCCGCCACCCACCGCCGACTGGTGGACATGGTCCGGGAGGGCAAATTCCGCGAGGACCTCTACTTCCGGTTGTTCATCATCCCCATCGCCCTGCCTCCCCTGGCGGCCCGGACCGAGGACATTCCCCTCCTGGTCCGCCGTTTTGTCGAGCAGGGCCGCCGAGAGGCCGGCCTCGAGACCGAGGACGTGACCGTGCCCCCCGAGGCCATGGCCCGACTGATGGCCCACCCCTGGCCGGGCAACGTCCGGGAGCTGAAAAACGTCATCCTGCGGGCCCTGGTCATGGCCGACGGCCCGACCCTGGGGCCGGAGCACATCCAGTTCTCGTTGGCCGCGGCCGGCGCCGCGCCCGGCGATGAGGCCGAGGCGGCCCTCGACGTCGGCGCCGCTGACGGGGGCTCCCTGGCCGACGTGGAAAAGCGCCACATCCAGGCCGTCCTGGTCGAGTGCGGCGGCAACAAGAAGGCCGCGGCCCAGAAGCTGGGCATCGCCTTGTCGACCCTGTACGACAAGCTGAAGCGATACGGCCTGCAGAAGTCGGACTGAACTTGGAGACGTCGGAAGTCATCAGGCTGGGCCTGGTCTTCGTCCTGCTGCTCTTGTCCGCCTTCTTTTCCGGCTCCGAGGCGGCCCTCTTCTCCCTGACCAGGGTCCATCTGCTGCGCCTGTCCAAGGACAAGCGGCCCTTCGTCGCGGTGGTCAACCGCCTCCTGGATCGGCCCCGCCGCCTGATCGTCACCATCGTCATGGGCAACGAGGCGATCAACGTCGTCGCCGCGTCCCTGTTCACGGCCGCTTGCATCGCCTGGTGGCCGAGCGGCGGGCAGTACGTCGCCCTGGCGGTGATGACGCCGGTGATCCTGCTGGCCTGCGAGATCATCCCCAAGACCATCGCCTTGTCCTCCCCGGAGCGGTCGGTCCGGATCGTGGCCCGACCCGTCGCCCTTTCCGTCCGGCTCCTGGCCCCGGCCCGGCAGGTGGTCATGTGGCTGCTGGCCCTCACCCAGAGGCTGCTGGGCGTGGAAACGGTCCGTCACAAGGAGACGGTGGCCGAGGAGGACTTCCTGATCTGGGTCGATCACGGTTTCAGCCAGGGCGAACTCAGTCGCCAGGAGCGGGACTGGATCCACCGCATCCTGGCCCTCAAGGACAAGCGGGTGTCCGAGATCATGACGCCCCGGACCGAAGTCTCTTCGTTGGCCGCGGACACGCCGCCCTCGGAACTCAAGCGGCGCGTCAAGGAGGCCGGGTTCGCCCACGTGGTCGTGACCGGCGGCGATCCCGACGACGTGGTCGGGCTGCTTCCGGCCAAGGACCTCCTGCGCCTGGACAGTGAACCGGGCCTCGACCTCGGTTCGCTTCTCAAGCCGCCGCTGTTCGTCCCCGAGGCCAGATCGGTGGCCGCGGTATTCGACGACCTCAAGACCAGCCGACTCCGGATGGCGGTGGTGGTGGACGAATACGGCGGCGTGGCCGGGCTGGTGACGATGAACGACGTCCTGGGGCGGCTGTTCGACCGCGCCGAGGGCAGCTCGCTCCTGGGCCAACCCTTTGTCCGGCCCATCGGCCCGGGCCGGTGGCTGGTCAACCCCCGCTGGCCGGCGGGGGCGTTCACCGAGCGCTTCGGTCGCCAGTTGCCGCGCGGGGACTACGAGACCGTCGGCGGTTTTGTCCTGGCGGCCCTGGGGCGTCTGCCCGAATCGGGCGAGAGCCTCACCTGGGAGGAGTTCACCTTCACGGTCACCGGCCGGGAAGGGACCCGGCTGACCGGGCTCAAACTGGAAGTGGCGGGCGAGTAGGTGACGGGCGAGATCATAATCCTGGTTCTGATTTGGGGCGGCCTGCTCCTGTTCGAGGCCTTTTTCGCCGGCACCGAACTGGCCCTGATCTCGACGCCGGAGAGCTTCTTCGTCCGCCGCCAGCAAGAGGGCTCGGCCGGGGCCGGGGCGGCGCTCAGGCTCAAGGCCAATCCCGAGTGGCTGTTGTCGACGACGCTCCTGGGCAACCAGGGCAGTGTCGTGGCCAACACCACCTTGTGCACCGCCCTGCTCATTGACCTGATGGGTCCGGCCGGGGGCTTGGTGGCCGTGGCGTCCCTGCCGCTGACGCTCCTCTATTTCGGCGAGGTGTTGCCCAAGTCCCTGAGTCGGGCCATGGCCCCGCGGTGGGCGGTCTGGGCGGCGCCGTTGTTGTGGACCATCTCCCTGGCGCTGTTCCCCCTGGTCTGGCTTCTCAGCCGGACCACCCGCCTGGTGCTGCGCCTGTTCGGCCAGGAGCCTGGCGGGCGGGCGGCCGTGCTTTCTCGCGAGGACCTCCGGCTGGCCCTCCGGCTGGACCCGACCGAACTCGAACTGAGCCCCGACGAGCGGCTGTTCATCGACCGGCTGTTTAGGTTTCACCACCGCCGGGTGCACGACGCCATGGTGCCTTTGGTCGAGGTGGTCGCCCTGCCGGTCACGGCCACGGTGGCCCAGACCTGGGCCGAGTTTCGGCGGACCGGCTACTCGCGCCTGCCGCTCTTCGAGGGCCGGGTGGACAATCTGGTCGGCCACGTTGAATTGTTGGACGTCCTCGACGCCCCCGATCAGTCCGAACGGGTGATCGATTTCATGCGGGAGGCCCTCTACGTCCCCGAGTCGGCCTCCCTGGACCGGGTCCTGGAGATGATGCAGAATCAGGGCGAACGCCTGACCGTGGTCGTCGACGAGTACGGCGGCGCGGTGGGGGTGGTGTCCAGCCACGACCTGTTCGAGGAGATCGCCGGGCGGATCGACGACGAGTTGTCACGGCCAATGGATCTCATCGAGGAAAGGCCCGGGGGCGGCTGGGTGCTGCGGCCGCGGATCGAGATCGAGGAGTTGAACCAAAAGCTTAAGACCCGCCTGCCCCGGGACGATGATTACGAGACCCTGGGCGGTTTCATTCTGGATCAACTGGGACGCATCCCCCGGAAGGGCGACACCGTCGTCTGGCGGGACTGGACATACACCGTGACCGAGGCCGGACCGCGGACCGTGGACCTGGTCCTGGCCCGGCGGGGACCGGCCCGTCCGGCCGTGCCGACCGGATCGGGCACCGCCGGTTCCGCGCCCGGGACGGGCCAGGAGGCCTCGTGAATCTGTTGTACCTGGACGTCTTTGCCGGTCTGTCGGGCGACATGTTTCTGGCGGCGCTGATCGACGCCGGAGCGGACGTGGACGTGGTTCGAGACGCGGTTCGGGCTTTGGGGCTCGGCGGCGTCGAGGTCTTGACGTCCCGGGACACGCGGGGGGGCATCGCCGGGACCAGGGTCGAGATCAAATATGCGGCCGGGGTCGAGGGCCATCGTCACTGGGATGACATCCGGCGTCTGATCGAGGACTCGTCCCTGGGCGAGGCGGTCAAGACCCGGGCCGTCAGTATCTTTTTTCGGCTGGCCGAGGCCGAAGCGGCGGTCCACGGCGTCGAGGTCGAGCGGGTCCACTTCCATGAGGTGGGCGCCGTGGACTCGATCGTGGACATCGTCGGCGCGGCCGCCCTGGTCGAGGCCCTGGGCGACCTCGAGGTGACCTGCTCGCCCCTGCCCCTGGGCCGCGGGTTCGTGGACACGGCCCACGGCCGGCTGCCTCTGCCCGCCCCGGCCACGGCCCGGCTGCTCCAAGGGGCGCCGGTGATCGGCGACCCGGCCCCGGTCGAACTGGTGACGCCCACGGGCGCGGCCCTGGCCGTGGTCCTGTCAAACGGCTTCGGCCCGCTGCCGGAGATGACAATCGACCGGGTGGGGCACGGCCTGGGATCGCGCCGGCTCGAGGACCGGCCCAATTTGCTCCGCGTGTTCCGGGGAAGACGGCCAGAAGGAGCGCCGGGGCTGGGGGTCGAGACGGTGGCCCTCCTGAGTACGCGGATCGACGATCAGACGCCCGAACTCTTGGCCGCCG
This sequence comes from Pseudomonadota bacterium, assembly GCA_018812395.1. Classification (GTDB taxonomy): domain Bacteria; phylum Desulfobacterota; class Desulfarculia; order Desulfarculales; family JAHJDS01; genus JAHJDS01. The sequence goes on along the minus strand of JAHJDS010000326.1, from coordinate 869 downwards.
CCGCCGAGTCTTTAGTCCTGGCCGGGGCCCTGGACGTGGCCTTGACGCCGCTGATGATGAAAAAGGGCCGGCCCGGGGTCGAAATCTCGGTCATGGCCCGGGTCGAGGACGGGCCGCGCCTGGCCGAGATGTTACTCGTCGAGACCGGCTCGCTGGGAGTCCGCCACCAAGAGGTGCGGCGCTGGGTCCTTTGGCGGGAGGTGGAAACGGTCGAGACCGAGTACGGCCCGGTCCGGATCAAGGTCGGCCGCCCCGCTGGCGAGCGGCCGATGGTGGCCCCGGAGTACGACGACGTCCGCCGCCTGGCCGAGGCCCGGGGCGTGCCGGCCCGGGTAATTTATGAGGCCGCCCTGGTGGCGGCCCTGATCAAAAACCGGGGCTGACCGCCGCCTCAGGCCCGGGGGCCCCGTCCCAAGGCGGCCTCCAGCCCGCCGCAGTCAACGATCCAGGCGGCCAGGCGCTCGAATCCCTCGTCCATGGAGACCGCGGGCCGGTAGCCCAGTTCCTGACGGGCGCGGCTATCGTCAAGGGTCCAGGTCCGGCCGACGTGGATGACGTACGGCCGGGAGAGCACCATTGGGGCCTTGAGGCCGATGGCCCTTATCCGTTCCGCGGCCCAGGCGGCCCCGTAGGCCAGGCCATAGGGCATCCGACGCCCGGGCAGTTCGAGGCCGCCCGCGTGGCAGAGACGGCCTAAAAACTCCCGCATGGTCGGTCGGTCATCATCGGCCACGTGATAGACCCGGCCCTGGGCCCGGGGCGAGTCGGCCGCGGCGATCAGCCCGGCCGAGACGTTCTGGGCGTGGCCGGTGGTGATCCGGTTCTGGCCGTCCCCCACAAAGGCGAAGCCGCCGTCCAGGATGGACAGG
>JAHJDS010000325.1 GCA_018812395.1 Pseudomonadota bacterium | reverse complement strand
GTGTTAACGTTAAACATAGTTAACGTTAAGGCCGGTGTCAACCCAGCCGGGCCATCAGTTGACAACTATCTTGAAATTATTGTTATTTAAACAACTTAAGCCGTGGCCGCCCTCGGGGATAACCGACCATGGCCAGCGGTATTGTTTTTGCCTATCTGCTTCGGTATGTTTTTATTAAATCGCCGATGTCGGGCCGGACTGTCACCGGACCGGGCCCCAAGGGACGCGATCAATCGCAACGTGGGAGGAGAACATGAAACGTTGGCTCATCGTAGCGCCGCTGGCGGCAATGGCGGCATGGATGCTGCTGTTGCCGAGCGCCCAGGCGGCCAAAATCAATCCCCTCAAGTTCAAGGGGTGTCTGGCCTGTCATCACCAGTACGACACTGGTAAGGACGACGGGGTGATCTTGGGCAACTGGGTGAACCGGTCGCGCAAGGCCAAGACCCTGACGGTCAAGATCGGCCCCAAGATCCAGATCCTGAAGTGGGACAAGGACACCAAGGTCACCAACGCCCCGTCGATCCACAAGCTGAAAAAGGGTCTGGCGGTCAGAATCGTGTTCAAGCGCAAGGGCGGCGCCCTTTACGCCCAAGTGGTCGTGGCCAAGCCGGCCATGAAGCTACCGCGAAAAATGATCGTCAGCCCCAAGCAGCTTTTCGATCTGCTCAAGGCGGGCAAGGTGGCCAAACTGGTCGACTCGCGCCCGCCGTTCAGGTACGTGGCCGGGACCATCCCCGGGGCGATCAACATCCCGTTCCCCAAGATGGACAAGATGATCGGTAAGCTGCCCCGGAAAAAGGACGCCCTGGTTGTCTTCTTCTGTCAGGGGAAGAGGTGAATTCTCTCGCCCATGGCCGCCCGGGTGGCGGCCAAGAAGTACGGCTATAAGAACGTCAAGGTCCTGGTGGTCGGCGTGCCCGGCTGGTCCAAGGCCGGTTACCCGGTCGTGGCCCGGCCGCAGTTCGTCCGGAAGATGCTGGGCTATCTGGTCCTGGTGGACGTCCGTCCCAACGCCAAGGTCAAAAAGGGCTACATCCAGGGCGCGGTCAATCTGAGTCCGGCCGACGTCCGGGCCAACAAAGGCGGCTGGCCGGCCGATCGTCGGGCGTTCATCGTCCTCTACTCGGACGCCACCGACCTAAACAAGCTGGGCCCCCTGGCCAAGGTCCTCTACGGGCGTTGGTATAAAAACGTGACTATCCTCAAGGGCGGCTACGACGCCTGGGTCAAGGCCAACCGGCCCACCCAGCGGGGCCAGGTCAGATCCCAGATCTTCTATTTGCCGCGGCCCCGTCCGGGCGAGGTCAACCGGGACGAGTTCATGGCCGTGGTCAAGTTGTTCCAGCGCAAGAAGCCGCCCACAAACTACGTCCTGCTCGACGTCCGGACCCGGGCCGAGGCCCAGGGCGGCGTCCTGCCCGGGGCGATGAACATCCCCGTCGACGAGCTGACCGATCACCTCAAGAAGCTGGACAAGAGCAAGAAGCTCCTGACCTATTGCTCCAGCGGTCTGAGGGCCGAGATGGCCTACCACATCCTGCGCAACGCCGGGTTCAACGTCCAGTTCCTCAACGACCGGGTGGCCGTCCGCGGCCGGGAGTTCTTCTGCTGTTTCAGACGTTAGTCCGGATCATCGTCCATTAGCCAAATCCAGGGGGCCCACGGGCCCCCATTTTTATGGCGTCTCCGGCCGTCGGTTAAACGTCCTTTACGCTCCTCTCGACGCTCACCCCTGGAAAACCAAGACCAGACAGGTTAGAGTGAATGCGGCCTCGACCTTGGCCCCGGGGGACGTGACGTGACTGAAAACGATCCACTGTTCAGCCCTTACCCCGTGGGCGGCCTGACCCTCGAGAGCCGCCTGGTGGCCCTGCCGGTGTTCAGCGGCTACGCCTATCCCGACGGCCGGGTCAGCCCGCTGATGATCGAGCACTACGGCCGCCTGGCCGCCTCGGGGGTGGGGCTGGTGGTGGTGGCCAACGCCGCGGTGTCAGCCGACGGCGTGACTTCACGGCACAACCTGCGGATCGACGCTGACCGGTATCTGCCCGGCCTGTCCCGCCTGGCCCAGGCGATCAAGAAACACGGCGCGGCGGCCTGTTTGCAGCTCAATCACGCCGGCCGGTTCGCCAAGACGGACCGGCCGCTTTTACCCTCGGCCCTTGACGGCTCGAACCTGGCCTTTGACCTCGGCTCGCTCAAGGCCTTCATGGAGTTTTTTCCGCTCGAAAAACGGTTCGGCCTGACCCAGGATTTGGTGGGCCGGATGTCGGGCTGGACCCGGCCCATGACCGACGAAGAGTGTGGCCGGGTGATCGAGGACTTCGGCCGGGCGGCCGAGCGGGCGGCGCGGGCCGGATTCGACCTGATCGAGCTGCACGGCGCCAGCGGCTATCTGCTGGGTCAGTTCCTGTCGGCCTACACCAACCAGCGGACCGACCGGTTCGGCGGCGACCCGGCGGCCCGGGCGGCCTTTCCCCTGGCCGTGATCCAGGAGATCAAGGGGCGGGTGGGCCCCGAATTCCCGATCGGCTTCCGGCTGCTTCTCCGGGAGTGGACGCCCGGCGGGATCGAGTTGGAGGAGGCCCTGGATTTCGCCGACGAGTTGGCCCGAGAAGGCGTGGCCTATGTCTCGGCCACGGTGGCCACCCACAATTCGCTCTTTTCGTCCCAGGTCATGAAGCTGACCGCCCGGCCGGGGTATCTGGCCGAGGACTGCACGGCGCTCAAGGCCCGGGTGAATATGCCGGTGATCATCTCCGGCCGGATCGTGGCCCGCAAGCCGGCCGACAAGCTTTTAGCGCAAAAAGCGGCCGACCTGATCGGCCTGGGCCGGCCCCTGGTGGCGGACATCGACTGGGTCAGGAAATCCGCGGCCGGCGAGAAGGTCCGGGCCTGTATCAACTGCTGGGCCTGCCTCAAGCGGGTCACCCTGGACCAAGGGCTGGCCTGCGTCCGGTGGCCGGGCTGGATCAGGGAGCGGATCGACCTCGAGCACGCCATGCTCAGCCGCGACTTTGACCGGGTCCTGGCGGTGGTCGCCGGCGACGGGGACGCGGCCGTGTTTCAGACCGCCCTGGCCCGGTTGGTGCCGCCGCGTCCGGGCATGGCCCTCAGGCTGGTGTTCCTGAAATCCGATAACGACCAAAAGCTGGGGCCCAAGGAGGCCGAGTTCCTGGCCGGGGCCCAGCAGATGTGGCGCTGGCGGCGGCTGGCCGGCGGCGAGGTGGATCACGTTATCCGGGTCGTGGACGACGATTTTGACGAGGTTGTTCACCACGAGGCCGTGGCGGGCGAATTCGACGTGATCCTCATCGGCCGCAATCCGGAAGAACCCTGGCGGGAGCGGTTGCTCTATCGGGAGCAGGAGCGGGCCATGGGCCTGATCGGTCCGGGCCGCCGCCAAGAGCACGCCCTGGTGGCCGTGGACCTGTCCGAGGCGTCGCTGCTCATGCTCCGGTATTTGTGTCATTCGTGGCTGATCGTGCCCGGGCTCAAGGTGACCTTCGTCCACGTGTTGGACGGACCCGAGGCCGAGGCCCGGGACCGCTGGGACAAGATGCGCCGGATCCTGGCCTGGGACGAGGATTTTGTGCTGAGCCTCACGCCCATGGAGGACGACGTGGCCGGGACGCTGCTGCGGGCGGTCGAGCGGGGCGAATTCGGCACGATCATCATGGGCAAGCGCGGCACCTCGGGCATCAAGCGCTGGCTGATGGGCAGTGTTTCGTCCGGGGTGCTCGGCGGACTGACCGATCAGACCCTCATCCTGGTTGATTGAATCCGGGTAGGCTGGGGCCGTGCCCCACCGACCACCTTCTCCCAGGATAAATCCATTAAGGAATAAGAACATCTTTATGTTGCGGGGGGTTTTCTTCCAGCCCCCCGCGACCCCCCCAGGACCAGAGGGGCCTCGGTCGCAAGGCCCCTCTGGACTCCCCTGCGACTTAGGGGATTTCGCTCCCCTAAGAACCCACGAAACAACAACCATTT
>JAHJDS010000324.1 GCA_018812395.1 Pseudomonadota bacterium | reverse complement strand
CGTTCGGCGGCGGCCGGCTCGGCTACGACCACCAGCAGCGTCCGACATCGCCGGGCGAACTCCTCGGCCAGGACCAGGGCCGCGGCCGATGGGGTCAGGCCCCCCAGGGCCAGGGGATGCACGGCCCGGGGGTCGACGTCTTGGCCCGAAGGCCTCTTAAGGCGAAATTCGTCCATGCTTCAAACACACCTATACGTCAACCCCGGGATTTACCCGGGGCGACGCGTTCGTTCCCCAAAGCTTAACCGGTTTGCTTCGGGTCGGCAAGGGGCCGGTCGATCGGTCAGGGGGCGGTTTGGGCCTCGGGCCCTCGCCGTTTGAGGACCGCGCCCTTGACCACGCTCCACATCAGCCGCATCATGCCCGGCTGGGCCCCGGGCGGGAAGGGCAGGGGCCGGCACTCCCGCTGGGCGGACAGGCCCAGCCGAATGGTCATCAGGGCGTTCATCGCCCCCTGTCCCATGCCCCCGGCGGTCCGGATCAGCCCCGGGGCCAGCAGCCCCACCGCCTCCTGAGAAAGATCGGCCAGGACGACCGAGACGATCGTCCGCCGGAGAAGGGCCAGGGTGCCGATCGCCCCGGGACGGATCCGGTAGACGGCCGCCACCTGGCGGATCATCCGGGCGTTGCGCCACATGCTGATCATGGCGTCCAGAAAGGCGTAGGGGGACAGCGCCGTGGACACGCCGGTGATGATCGCCTCGGCCTGGATGATGACCCGGGCCTGTTTGTCCAGGCGACCGAGGACCAGGGTTTCGAGGTCGTGGCGCCAGGCCCGGGGGTCGGCGGCCAGCGGCCGGCGTCGCTCGACCTCGGCCACGGCCCGGCCGAGTCCGGGTTCGGCCCGCCGGCCGAGGCGTGACAGCCAGGCCGACATTTCGCGGGTGGCCAGGGTGACGTTGGCCTCGTCTTCCGGGGCCAGCTCGATGCCCTCGAAGGCGGCCCGGAGCCGGGAGTTTTCGGCCAGGGCCAAATACCCCCGCACTTCCCAGGCCACGGCGGCCAGCACCACCACCCCGAGGAGGGTCAGGGCCCCGGCGCTCAGCCAGCCGTAGATCGAATGGGAGGCAAAGCCGGCCCGGACAAAGTCGTGAATCTGGCGGACGACGAATACCGCCGCCAGCATTGCCAGGGCCGACACCGCCGTCCAGGCCATCAGGTGGCGGGAGTGGCCCCTCCGGGCCGGCCGCGCCGTGTGAGGCGGTTCGGGCTGGGCAGGCGTGCCTGGTGGGTCTTGGTCTGGGGGCCGGCTCCTCCGGAGACCGGAGGCGATTTTTTTCAGAAAGCGGGAGGTCATGCCCTGGCCCTCCTGGCTGGGATGAAGGGGTCGGTCCTGGCGGTCATCCGGCCCGTTGCCCGGGTGCGCTCCAGCGGTCGACCCCGGGCGCCTTCCATCTTACCCCATTCCCCAGCGAATTTGAAAACGGCCCCGAGCGACCCCGGGGACTCTCCGGCCTCGATCGTTGACTTGACGCTGGAGGAGGTGCTATTTTGACGTCCATGATCGAGCGCTACACCCGCGAGGAAATGGGGGCCATCTGGAGCCGGCGGGCCATGTTCGAGTCCTGGCTCATGGTCGAGATCAACGCCTGCCTGGCCATGGCCGAACTGGGCCAGGTGCCTCAAAACGTGGCCGCCAAGCTGGCCAAGACGGCCGACTTCGACGTCCACCGTATCGACGAGATCGAACAGGTAACCCGGCACGACGTGATCGCCTTTCTGGAGGCCGTGGCCGAAAAGGTCGGTCCGGACGCCCGCTACCTGCACCTGGGCCTGACCAGCTCGGACGTCCTGGACACGGCCTCGGCCTGGCGGCTGACCAGGGCGGCGGACCTCCTGCTCGCCGACCTGGACGGCCTGCTGGCCGCGGTCAAGACCCGGGCCTTCGAGCACAAACGGACGCCGTGCATCGGTCGGTCCCACGGCATCCACGCCGAGCCGACCACCTTTGGCCTTAAGCTGGCGGTGTACTACGACGAGTTCGTTCGCCACCGGGAGCGCCTGGTCGAGGCCCGCCAAGGCATCGCCGTGGGCAAGATCTCGGGGGCGGTGGGCACCTTCGCCCGGGTGGACCCATTCGTCGAAAAGTTCGTCTGTGAGCGGATGGGTCTCGAGCCGGCCAAGGCCTCGACCCAGATCCTGCAACGGGACCGCCACGCCCACTTCTTCATGACCCTGGCCGGCGTCGCCGCCTCGATCGAGAAACTGGCCGTCGAGATCAGGCATTTGCAGCGGACCGAGGTCCTGGAGGTCGAGGAGGCCTTTGCCAAGGGCCAAAAGGGCTCCTCGGCCATGCCCCACAAGCGTAATCCGGTCGGGGCCGAGAACGTGACCGGCCTGGCCCGGCTGGTGCGGGCCAACGCCTGGGCGGCTTTGGAAAACGTGGCCCTGTGGCACGAGCGGGACATCTCTCACAGCTCGGTCGAGCGGGTGATCATGCCCGATTCGACCATCTTGCTGGACTACATGCTGGCCCGGATGAGGACCATCGTCGCCAACATGGTCGTCTACCCCGAAAACATGCGCCGCAACCTGGACCGGCTCAGGGGCCTGATCTATTCCGGTCAGGTCCTGGTCAGCCTGGTCGAGGCGGGGTTGGATCGGGCCACGGCCTACGCCCTGGTCCAGGGGCCGGCCATGAGGGTCTGGGAGTCCATCCAGGCCGGCCGGAACGACGGGCCGTCGTTTCTGGATCTCCTTCGGGCCGAACCCGAGGTGGTCGAGCGCCTGGGCGAGGCGGACCTGGAGGCCATGTTCGACCTGGACGCCCAACTGACCCGGGTGGACTTTATTTTTGACAGAGTATTTAGAGAAGACCTGGTAGACATAACCGATGAAAAAACCAAAGGCACATCGGATAGATTGGAGAAAGATCGAAAACCGGGTAGAGTGATTAGGGTTGGTGCCGGTAGGGGCAAGAAAAAATCCGAAGAGGACAAATGACAGAGAGCCTTGAGTTAATATTACCCGTACCTAGAGGAGGGTTGGCATGAACTGTATTAGGAATTCAGCAAGTGCCATACTCGCTTTATTGTGTATCCAGCTTATTGGCTGCGATTACGGCAAGGTGCTCTGTCCCCCGCCCGCCTCCCAGGAGGCCTGGACCAAAGTAGTCAAGCAGTGGACCCGATCCAACCGCATCTACGACCGGTTCAAGACCGAGCTGATGGCCTGGGCCACCTATCGCTCCGAAAAATTCCGGCGGGGCTACGTGGTGCGCTACGCCGCGGCCTATGGCCTGACCCCGGCCGAACAGGCCAAGATGCTCGCCGACCAACTGGCCGCCCACCGGCGCGACATCGTCTTTTTGTTCGCCGCCTTTACGCCCGATCGGGTGAACAACGATTTTAACCGGAAAAAGTCCATGTGGCGCCTCTGGCTCGAGGACGAATTCGGCCGCCGGCTCGAGCCCTACGAGGTCCGCCGCATCCGCAAGGTGTCGGACAAGCTCTACCGCTTTTACCCTCACCTGACCCCGTACATGAACGTCTACGTGGTGCGCTTCAGGCGTAAGGATCCCCGGACCAAGCGGCCGTTCTTGCGTGCCGGGGCCAAGCAGATGTCCTTCTGGATCTCGGGGCTCCCCGGCCGGCTCCGGTTGCCCTTTGGCCCGTAGACCACCGGCGGAGGGAAGAACTTGTGAACAAGGCCAAGACAGTCATCATCGTCTGGTCCGTCCTGTTGGTCCAGGTGCTGGCCGGGACCGAGGCCCAGGCCCGGTTCTACCCGGACGCCCGGGTCTCCCTCAAGGGGCTGCCGGGTGTATTCCTGGTCGTGGAGGACATCACCCCCCAGGCCGAGCGCGACGGCCTGACGAGGCGGCTGATCCGGGGCGACGTGGCCGCCAGGTTGGGCCGGGCCGGCGTCAAGCTCCTGTCCCGGGCCCAATGGGTCAGGACCCCGGGTAGGCCCATGCTGTCGGTGATCGTGGCCGCCTACAAATCGAAGTTCGGTTTTTATGGCGTCTATCTGAGCGTCCGGTTGCGCCAGGTGACCCTGCTCCAGAGAGACCCGGCCGTGGCCACGGCCACCGCCACCTGGAGTTCCGATTTCCTGGTCGTGGTTCGTTCCGGACAGCTATCGAACATTCGACGCAAATTGACGGAACTGATCGACCATTTCATCCAGGCCTATTGGGCCGTCAACCCGAGGCGCCAATAGATCAACGGCCGGCCGCCCCGGGCGGGGACCAAGGGCCTGAAATTTGATCAGATAGCCATGGCTTCGGACTTTCAGGTTGAAGTTGAAGACGAGCCTGTCCGCGGTCGTCGAAAAAGGGAATGTAGCATGTGGAAGCAGTTGTTGCCGAAACTCGGTGTGCCTGGTCTGACGCTGTTGACGACGTTTTTTGCCGTCGGTGTCTCGGTCATCATCACCGCCGTGAGCATGATCTTCTTTCAAAGGCCGAATCCGATCACGTCCCTGATGTTCGCCGTGGTCACCCCCCTGATGATCGCCCCGCCCCTGTGCGTCATCGGGTTCAGACTGATGCTCAAGTATTATCAACTCCAAACCGAACTGGGCCGAGCCAACCGGGAACTGACCCAGGCCCTGTCGCAGGTCAAGGAACTGAGCGGGTTGTTGCCCATTTGTTCTTCATGCAAGAGGATCAGGGACGACCACGGGTACTGGAATCAGATCGAGGCCTATATCCAGAAAAACTCGAAGGCGGAATTCACCCACGGCCTTTGTCCGGATTGCATGCAGGATTTGTATCCGGATCTGAAGATCATGAAAAAGCGCTGACCGGCCGGCACGATCAGGATTGACTCGAGACGGCCGGGCCGGTGGGGGTCAGTGGACCGGTTCCAGTTGGAGCAGGTCCTCCCGGGGATTGACCTTCTTGATTTTCAGTGGAACCTCTTGGCCGGGCTGGAGCTTGTCGGCGTCGTGACGCCGGAGGCCGGTCAGGAGCATGTAGTCCGTCAGGAGCACGCTCACCCGGCGCGGCCCCACGTCCAGCACCAACGCCGGCGTGGTCTGGCCTTTCTTTTGCCCCAAAAGTTTGAGGATCCAGTAGCGATGCCGCAACTGGGTCACCCGGGCCGCCTGGCGGACGAGGGGCTCGACGTAGACGACGTTCTCGGCCAGTTCCTCGGTCGAGTAGACCGGACCCCGGCCGCCGAGGCTCCCGGTCAGTTGACGCTGAACGATCAGGTCGAAGTAGCGCCGGATGGGCGAGGTGAAGTGGGTGTAGTTCGGCACCCCCAACGAGGAGTGAGGCGCCGGTGAGGTCAGCAGCTCGACTCGCTGCAGCAGGCGGCGTTGGGAGAAGTGCAGAAAGAGGTCTTCCTCGTCGCCGGTGACGATCTCCGAACCGGGCATGGACTGGGTGCGGTAGATGCACGGCACGTCGTTGTCCTCGAGCCAGCAGGCGACCAGGTAATTGGCCAGGATCATCGCCTCGGCGACCAGTTGGCGGGCCGGGGTCTCACGGGCGTACTTTTTGACCTCGATGTTCTTGTCCCGGTCGACCTGGACCTGGACCTCGGGCAGGGGCAGGAAAAAGGCCCCTTGGGCGCCCCGCCAGTCACGGAAGGCCCGGGCCGCCTCATACATGGCCTGCAGATCGGGATCGGTCGCCAGGTCCTGATCGGCCGTGTCGTAGGTCAGCCGGCGGCCGACGCGGACCCGGCTCAGCTTGACCTCGAAGTGCCGGACCCGGCCGGCCCGGTCCAGTTCGCCGAAGACCGACACCGCCGGCCGCTCTTGGCCCTCGAGCAGGCTGAGGCGGCCTTCGGACAGGGTTTCCGGCAACATCGGGATACGGGCCTCGGGCAGGTACAGGGAAGTCCCCCGGCGGGAGGCCTCGATGTCCAGGACCGAGCCGGGTTCGATCATGGCCGCCACGTCGGCGATGTGCACCCCCAGGCGCCATCCAGAGTCCAGAACTTCAATCGACAGGGCGTCGTCATAGTCAGTGGTCAGGGCCCCGTCGATGGTCACCACGTCCAGGTTCCGGAGGTCCTCCCGGCCGGTCCAATCGGTGGCGGCCGTCGAGACCGAGGCCGCCTCGTCCAGGATCGCCGGGGAGAACTCGTCGCTGATCTGGCACCGGAGTCGCTCGAGATCCTCGTCCTCGTCCCAGACGCCAAGGCGGACGAGCACCTCGAACGACCGGTCGGGTTTGGCCAGACCGGCGCGATCCAGCACGTCCTGGGCCCTTTTCTTTTGCGGGGCCTCGTCGCCATACAGGACCCAGTCCATGATCAGCCGCAGGATCTGGTCCCGGTCCTCGGGCTCGGCCACCGGCCGTCCTTCCCAGACGGCGGCCAGCCACTCGGCCGCCCCGGAGACCTCGGCCTCGTAAGCCAGCTCGCAACGGCGCTGGAGGGTTTTCTGTTCGACCTGGTCGCGGCTCAGGGGGATGAACTCCTGGCCGGTGAAGCGAAATCGAAGCCGATCCTCGAACAGGGCCCGGGCCACGGCCGAGACCTGATCGGCGCTGGGGGCCTTGGGCCAGAACAGCTCGGCCAACTCGGACGGCGTCAGGCGCTCGTCCTCATCGGACACCAGGTCCCACAGTAGTTCGACGTCCACCTGTTCGGACCAGGCGGCCCGGTTTTCGGCCGCCTCCTTGAGCTTGGCCAGGATTCTTTCGCGAGGCGCCTCGGCCGACCAGCCCGAGGGGGACCCGCACACCACCCGTCCCGGGGCCAGGGTGACCTCCCGGTTGGTCTCGGTCACCACCCGGAGGCGGTCCTTTTTCAGGCCGACGCAGAAGGCGCAGATGAACTGATTTTTGTCGATGAATTCGACGATGTGTCCCGGCCCGTACGAGCCCAAAGCGGCCTCCCTAAAATCAGACAAGTAAACACAAGGCGCGGGTGTTGTCAAATGAGCGACCGGGGTGGCGGGCTTGACTGTCATCACCGGCTGGGCTAGTTTTAACTGGCGTGTTAGCCCTCCCGGGGAGTCGGTCTTGTCTTTAACCGAATTGGTCATCCTGATCAAGGGCGCCGGAGAAATGGCCAGCGCCGTGGCCTGGCGATTGGTCCGGTCCCACTTCCAAGTGGTCATGACCGAGGTCCCCTCGCCCCTGGCCGTTCGGCGCCGGGTGTCGTTCTGCGAGGCGGTTCACGACGGCGCGTCCCGGGTCGAAGGCCTGACCGGACGGCTCGTCGACCGACCGGAACGGGCCCGGGAGGTCATCTCCGCCGGCGAGGTGCCCGTCCTGGTCGACCCGGAATTGGACTGCCTGGGCGCGCTTCGGCCCGACGTCTTGGTCGAGGCCACTCTGGCCAAGCGCAACACCGGTCTGACGCCGGACCTGGCTCCGCTGACCATCGCCCTGGGGCCGGGCTACGACGCCGGACGGGACGCCGATCTGGTCATCGAGACCAACCGGGGCCACCACCTGGGCCGGATCATCGACCAGGGACCGGCCGCTCCCAACACCGGCGTCCCGGGAGACATCGGCGGGCAATCCGGAAAGCGGGTGCTGCGGGCCCCCGCCGACGGGGAGTTCCTGACCGATCTCCAACTGGGGGCCTTGGTCCGAGTCGGGCAGGAGGTGGCCACGGTGGGCGGACGGCCGGTGACCAGTCTTCTGGACGGGCTGCTGCGCGGCCTGATTCGTCCCGGGAGCCGGGTCCACCAGGGCCTGAAGGTCGGAGACGTGGACCCGCGGGGCGACGTCTCCCACCTGGACACCATCTCGGACAAGGCCCGGGCCGTGGCCGGCAGCGTGCTCGAGGCCGTGCTCCGGGTCTACAATCGCTGAGGGGAGGGCGGGTGGCCGGAGAACTGTGGCCGGCCGTCAATCCGGACCGGGTGACGGCCATTATCGGCAGCGGGGGCAAGACGGCCTTGATGTCCGCCCTGGCCGCGGTCTGCCCGGGACCGGCGGTGATGACCACCACCACCAAGATCTATCCGCCGCCGCCGGCAGAGAGTCCGGTGGTCGTCCTGGAACACGAGGCCGGCCCCGGGTTTCGAGGGGAATTGGCCCGCGGCCTGGCCGGGCACGGCCGGGTGATGGCGGCCCGGGCAATGCGGGGAGACGGCAAGCTGGAGGGATTTTCCGGCCGGGCCGTATGCCGGCTGGCCGCCGAGTTTACGGACGCTTTTTTTTTGTCGAGGCCGACGGCGCGGCCGGCCGGCCGCTCAAGGCCCCCCGGGCCGGCGAGCCGGTGGTGCCGGTCTGCGCCGGTCTGGTGGCGGCCGTGGTCGGGGCCTCGGGTCTGGGACGGCCCCTGGTCGAGGAATTCGTCTGGCGGCCGGAGATCTTCGCCCGATTGACCGGCCTGCCCCTGGGCGGGGCGGTGGACGCCAGGGCCGTGGCCCGGGTGGTGGTTGGCCCGGGCGGTCTGCTGGCCGGCGCGCCAAAGGCCGGCCGGAAAATGGTCGTCATCAACCAGGTCGACGGGCCGGCCCAAGAACAACAGGCCCGCGAGCTGGCCGAGGCCGTTATGGACGGCTCGTCGGGCGCCGTCGAACGAGTGATCCTGACCACGCTTCGGACCAGGGAGTTGGTCGGCGTTTTGGAGGATAAGAGGTGGAGCATTTCTTGATCCACGTTCGCCAGGTCCTGGGCGAGGCCCGGGCGGCGGTCGTGGCGACAATCATCAAGCAGGCCGGGGCCGCTCCCCGGCACCTGGGCACCCGGATGCTGATCACCGCGGACGGCGCCGGCCTGGGGACGATCGGCGGCGGGCTGATCGAGGCCCAGGTGATGGCCGCGGCCGGAGACGTGCTGGCGTCCGGCCGCCCCCGGGCCCTCGAGTTTCATCTGACCGGTCAGGACGCGGCCGAGACGGACATGCTCTGCGGCGGCCACGTCACCATCTCCCTCAACCCGGTTCCGGCCGGCGACGAGAACCTGTCCCGGGTCGTCGACGAGGTTGACCGGACATTGGCCGCCGGCGGCTCGGGACTCCTCATCGAGGCCGTCGGCCCCAAGGCGGCCGGGGACCGCTGGCTGTTCATCGACCGGGACGGCGCGCTCTGCGGCGATCCCGGCTCGGACGCGCTCCGTGACGAAATTGGCCGCCGCGCCCCGGAATGGCTGGGGGCCGAGGAACCGTTCCTGCTTCCCGGGGCCGGCCTGCCCGATCAGACCGGCGACCTGTTCGTCACCCCGATCATCATCCGGCACCGGATGATCCTGTTCGGCGGCGGACACGTCAGTCTGCACGTCGCCCGGCTGGCCAAGATGGTCGGTTTTTGGCTGGTGGTCGCCGACGACCGGCCCGAGTTCGCCAACGCCGCACGCTTCCCCGAGGCCGACGAGGTGTGGGCCGAGGAGTTCGATGGCATTCTCGAGGGCCGGACCGTCACCCCCAACGATTACCTGGTCATCATCACCCGGGGGCACCTGCACGACCTGAGCGTCCTCCACCAGGCGCTGCGAACACCGGCCGAGTACCTGGGCATGATCGGCTCCCGCCGCAAGCGGGAGGTAATCTTCAAGAAATTGCGGGAGTGGGGCGTGGCCGAGTCGGACATCGCCCGGGTCCACTCGCCCATCGGCCTGGACATCGGCGCCGAGACTCCCGAGGAAATCGCGGTCAGCATCGTCGCCGAGCTGATCGCCTTCCGGGCGACCAAGGTCCGCCGTCAAAAGGACTGGCACGTCTGAGCGTCGATTATGGCCGATGACTGGTTGACAATCGGTTCCCGCCGCCTGCGGCAACGTTTCGCCCGCCGG
>JAHJDS010000323.1 GCA_018812395.1 Pseudomonadota bacterium | reverse complement strand
CGTCTTGTATCGCCTGACCCGCTTGATCTCCTGGTCGGCCCTCTCCTGGAAGCTGCGGTGGTTGTGGAGGCCGGTCAGGTGATCGGTCAGGGACAGCTCGGTCAACCGCTGATTGGCCAGCATCATCTCGGCGTTGAGCCGGGTCAGCTCGTCGGCCTGGCTCTCGAGCTGGCTCTTGACCTCCATCAACTCGACCAGCCGATCGGCCAGTTCCCGCTCCAGCCGTCGCTGCTCGGTCACGTCCCGCAGGATGGCCGACAACCCGGCGGGCCGGTCCTGGGATCCGTAAAACCGCGAGGCGCTGATGACGATGTCCAGGAGGCGGCCGTCCTTGGAGAGTCGTTTGGTGGCGAACTGGCTGACCGCCTCCCCCCGCTCAATGATGCCCTCGATCTTGGCCATGGTCGGCCCGACTTCTTCCTCGGGCACAAAGGCTATCCGCCTGTCCTGAAACTCCTCGAGCGTCCAACCGAACACCTGTCTGAAGGCCGGGTTGAGGTACTGACAGCCCCCCTCCAGATCGTAGATCACCGCCGGGTCGGCCAGGCTTTCCAACAGCGAACGGAGTCTGTGCTCCGACTCCTGGAGCTGCTCCTGGACCTCGAGCAGGACGGTGACGTTTTTGGCCACCCCGACGACCCGCCGGATTTCGTCGTCGGCGCCGCGATCGGGTCTGGCGTGGGCCAGGTACCGGAGCACCCGGCCGTCCTTGGTCCTGAAGCGGACCTCGTTGTCCGAGGTGGCGTCCGCTGTCTTGGTGGCCCGGCGAAAGGCCTGGCGGCATTCTTCGGGATTTTCAACGAAATCGGTGAAAAAGCGGCCAATGACTTCTTCGGGGGGATACCCGAGTTGGATCGACCACTGGGGGCTGACGTACTCCAGGGCACCTTGGGAGGAGAGGGAAAAAAAGATGTCCTGGGAGTTGGCGACCAGGGCCTCGAAGATCTCGAATATGTCGGCTTCGCCCGTCCGCGGCGACCGGGAGGAAATGGCGGATAGGGTTGGCGGCGCCTTGGAGGGCGGAAAATTCACTACAGCCGCTCCGGATTGGACCAGGGGGTAATGCGAGTCGGGACCGCAGCGCGCCGATCGCCCCAGTCCCGCCTCGGCTCGCTAGGCCTGAAAAAATTTGTCCGGTATACCTCCCACACTATACATTATTGTCCTCCCAGCGCAACCGCAAATTGGCTGGTGGGCCGTCTCAGGCCGTGTGGACCTGGTCGTAGGTCAAGATCGGGCGGGCCCGCCAGCGATCGTCGGGCAGCACGTCGATCGGATTGAGGTGCCTGATGGTTCGGATGCCCCGCAGGCGGCATTCCCTGGCGCCGCGCATCACCTCGTCCGTGCCCGGGGCCCCCTGACGAACCACCTCGACTTCCACCCTGGGCCGACCCAGCATGGCATGGGCGTACGCCCGGGTGTTGCCGTCCCAGACGACCCACCGGCCCTCCTGGTCGTCGGAGACGACCTTGATCGTGGGTATCTTGGCCTCTTCACCCCGCTGATGGGCCAGCAGCAGCGACCAGAGTGTTCGTTCCCTGAGGTGAATCTCGCTCGGCTGGATGTCGTCGATGTCGAGGATCATGGTTCGCTCCAAAAAAAATCGGGCCGAAGCGCGTTTGCTCCGGCCCGAAGGATTCGATGAAGTGTCGGTCAGTCCCTAAGGCGCAGAGCTACCCCCGAAGTAAAAGTAAAAATAAAATCGACGATAACTCTGCTCGGACATGACGATGGATTTCTCCTTGGCCCAAATTTTAATTACTCCCACCCCGGGGTGTCAAGACCTTTTTCGAATATTTCGTTTTGTTCCAGGACCGACCGGCTCCCAGCCCGGGAAAAGCAGGGACCGGATCGGTCATTGGCCCTCGGAACGGGCCTCGGCCCGGAGGACCCTGAGGCTGAGGCCCTCCCGCCACAGAAAGATGAAACCGACCGCCACCACCGGCAGATAGCCGATCAACCAGGCCAGCCAGGCGAAGGCCCCGGCCGGACCGGCCGGGACCCGCAGCAGCCCCAGGGACGTCGCCCCGGCCAACTGGTGCGTCCCCACGTAGCCCGGGGCCGCCGGGATCATGACCATGATGGCGATGGCCATCTCGACGAACACCGCGCCGGCGAAACCGAGGTCAATGCCCAGGGACCAGCAGAGCAGCCAGACGTGAAAGCCCAGGGTCAACCAGACGCCGAACGAATAGAAGACGATCCAGAAAAGATCCCGGCCCCGATTGAAGCGCAGCCCCTCCACGAACGAGCCCAAAAGCCCGATCACCCGCTGGCCCAGGGCGGCCGGCAGGAAACGGCAGCACCATTCGGCCGGGCCCAGGACCCATCGCCGCCTGACCCGGATCACGATCACCCCCGCCATGGCCACCAGGTAAAAGGCCAGGACCAACAAGGCCAACAGTCTGAGGTCCAGACTGCCCGCCGGCGACAGGTAGTCGGCCAGGGGCGCCGGGCCGGCGATCCAGTTCCAGAACCCCCCCGTCCCCCGCTCGAAGTTGATCACCAGCGATGAAGGCTCCAAAAAGAAAAAGATCGACACCAAGAACAAGGTCAGAATCGTCAGCCCGTCAAAGATCCGCTCCACGACCACCGTGGCCAAGACCGACGACTTGGACACCGACTCCCGACGCCCCAGGACGTAGGCCCGCACCAGTTCCCCCAAATGGGCCGGCAGGAGATTGTTGGCCATGAAACCGATCATCAACGCCGAAAAGAGCGGCCCGGACGAAATACGCTTGATCGGGGCCAGGAGGTAATGCCACCGGAGGGCCCGCAGCCAAAAGCTGAACAAAAAGACCACCACCGACCAGAACAGCCAGTACAGGTTGGTCCCCTTGAGGGCGCCCACCACCCCGGCCCAGGTCAGGTGCTCGTTGGCGAAAAACAGCCACAGGGCCCCGGCGCTGATCGCCAGGGACAACAGGATCGAGATGGCGTTGCGTTTGGTCAACTCAGGATTCTCCTTGAAAATAATGGTCTATATCACATGGTTCGGGGGGTGTGTCCAGTAATTTCGGCCCGGTGGGGTCCTGTTTATCGGCCCCAGGGGCCACCAGGGCGGCCCCTGGGGCTCCAAACGAATTACTAATTTTTTATCAATAATATTATCAATAAGTTACGAAAAGAACATAAACTAGCGCTTAAATTTTTTGCCCGGGGGCTGTTTTTTGGCTTGACAGGCCGAGCACCCCCATATATTGTATCTATGTGTTTGGGGACACACTACAGGGTGAGGGTCGTCCCGAAATAGGCAAAAAAAGGCCGTCGAGACACCTAATCGGCCTCTTTCGTACGGAAATTCGTATTCATCGCCCCTGAGGGACACTGGGGAGGAGAAAATGGCCCAACTCTCGGTCGTGCCAAAGAAATCGGCCCCCAGCGACGCCACGGACATGGCCCTGTTCGTCCGGACATCGGCCGAGACCATCGCCCACTGGGACCGTCGCAAGATCCAGGAGGCCCTGGTCCGGGAGACCTATGTTCAGGCCGACATCGCGGCCCAGATCGCCCGGGAGGTGGAGGAGTTCATCCAATCCCGTCAGGTCAAGAACCTGACCGCGCCCCTGATCCGGGAACTGGTCAACGCCAAGCTGATCGACTACGGCCTCGAGGAGCCCCGCCGGCGCCACACCCGCCTGGGCGTGCCCCTTTACGACGTCGAGCAACTGCTGTTGCACCAGAACAAGGAAAACGCCAACGTGCCCCACGGCCCGGAGGCGACCAACCTGACCCTGGCCGAGTCCATCAAGAAGGAATACGCGTTGCTGCGGGTCTTTTCCCAGGAGGTGGGCGACGCCCACGCCCGGGGCGACCTTCACCTCCACGACCTGGGCATGGTCGATCGGCCCTACTGTTCGGGCCAGTCCCTGGAGTATATCAAGAAATACGGCCTCAACCTGCCCAATTCCCTGGCCATGGCCAAGCCGGCCAAGCACCCCGAAGTGCTCCTGGCCCACATGGTCAAGTTCGCCGCCTCGCTCCAGTGTCATTTTGCCGGGGCCATCGGGTGGGACGCCGTCAACCTGTTCTTCGCCCCCTACCTGACCGAGATGAGCGACCGCGAGGTCAGGCAACTGGCCCAGATGCTCATCTTCGAATTCAGCCAGCAGGCCGTGGCCCGGGGCGGTCAGGCCGTGTTCACCGACATCAACCTCTACTGGGAGGTGCCCCGGCACTTCGAGGACACCCCGGCCATCGGCCCGGGCGGCGTTTATACCGGCAAGACCTACGCCGATTACATCGAGCACTCCCAGCGCTTCGCCGTCAAACTCTTCGAGGTCTTCCTTGAGGGCGACGGCTCGGGCCGGCCCTTCTTCTTCCCCAAGCCGCTGGTCCACATCACCGAAAAATTCTTCCAGACCCCCGGCCACGAGGAGTTTTTGGAGCTGATCTGCCGGGTCGCGGCCGAAAAGGGCAACACCTACTTCGTCT
>JAHJDS010000322.1 GCA_018812395.1 Pseudomonadota bacterium | reverse complement strand
TGGTCTATCGCGAGACCGTGACCAGGGAAGTGGAAAGGACCGCAGTATTCGACCGCGAGGTGGCCGGCGGTCGGGCCATGGCCGGGGTCACCCTGATCGTCGGCCCCCGGAACCGGGGGCTGGGCAACGCCGTCCGGATCATGGCCCCGGAGGCGGAGATACCGCCCCAGTTCCGCGATCGGATCGAGGCGGCCCTCACCGACTCGCTGGTCAGCGGACCGGCCCTGGGCTACCCGGTGGTCGACACCCGGGTGGTGGTCACCGGCGCCCGGTACGAGCCGGATGTGTCCACCGAGTTGGCCTTCCAGGTGGCCGCGGCCATGGCCCTCCAAAACGCTCTGCGCCAGGCCGGCCCCGTTTTGCTGGAACCGGTCATGGACGTCGAGGTGGTCCTGCCCGAGGAGTTCATGGGCGAGGTCATCGGCGACCTCAACGCCCGGGGCGGCCGGATCGAGGGCGTAAATCCCCGCGGCCCGGTGAACCTCATCGAGGCGAGGGTGCCCCTGTCCAAGATGTTCGGTTACTCGACCGCCCTGCGCTCGGCCACCCAGGGCCGGGGCACCTTCACCATGCAGTTCTCCCACTACGACCGGATCGAGGACAAGAAGCAGGCCTGATCGGCGCCGGATCGAATGGTTTGAGAATTACCCGGCCGTCACGACTCCCGGGCCAGCCATTGGGCGACCTCGTCCGGCGGCCAGGTGTTGAGCACCAGCTCGGGCGGCCCCCAGCCCCGCCGGGCCATGGCCAGGCCGGATGCCATGTCATCGAGACCTTCGAGATGGTGGGCGTCGGGGTTGACCGCGATTTTTATACCCAGGGCTACGGCCCGGCGCAGCGTGGCCTCGTCCGCGTCCAGCCGGTGCGGGTTGGCGTTGAGTTCCAGGGCCACGTCACTCTCGGCCAGGGCGGCCAGCACGGCCTCCAGGTCGAACTGGTAGCCCTTCCGGGCCAGGAGCAGTCGGCCGGTGAGATGACCCAGCATCCGCGTCGTGGGATGTGACACGGCCCTGACCAGCCGTTGGGTCATGTCCCCTTCGGACTGGGTGAAATTGGAGTGGACCGAGGCGACCACGTAGTCGAATTGGCTCAAAATATCGTCAGGATAGTCCAGGGCCCCGTCGGGCTTGATGTCGCTCTCGATGCCCCATAGGAAACGGACCTCGTCCTGGGCAGCGTTGATCCGCTCGATCTCGGCCCGCTGTTCGTCAAGCTCCTCTTCAGTCAAGCCCCCGGCGTAAAAGGCGCTCCGGCTGTGATCGGCGATGCCGAGGTATGACCAGCCCCTTTCCCGGGCCGCGGCCAGGTATTGCTCCAGGCTGACCGCCCCGTCGCTGGCCGTGGTGTGCAAATGCCAGGTCCCTTTGACCTCGTCCAGAGTGACCGGTGGGGGCAGCCGACCTTCCCGGGCCGCCTCGATCTCGCCGTGATCTTCCCTGAGTTCAGGGGCGATCAGCGGCAGACCCAGGGCCTGGTACAGGTCCTCTTCCGCGGTGAGTTTGACCGCCCGCCCGTTTTTGGTCAAACCGCCGGCGTCCAGGGTCATCCTTTTTTGCCGGGCCAGATTACTGAGGGCCTGGACATGGGCCGCCGCGCCGGTCCGGATGACCAGGGCCGCGGGCAAATGGTCCTCGGTCGCCAGCCAGACCCGGACTGGCCAGCCGTCGACGGCCCGGCCTTCCAGGTCGGCCTCGTCCCCGGCGCCGATCCGGTCGATCAGCGCCGAGGCCTCCAGGGCCCGGCCCACCTCCAGGGCCTTGGCCCCGGCCACCACCAGATCGACCTCGGTCAGGGTCGGACAAAAACGCCGAACACCCCCGGCCAGGTGGATTTCGGCCTGGGGCAGGTCGGCTCGAAGCTCTTGGATCAGTCTCAAGGCCCAGGGCCGGACGTCGCCCAGCAAAAATCGACCCTGGTAGCGCTTGAGTTCCTGGAGGCCGGCCAGAACCTTGGCCTGGCTTGTGGGCCCAAAACCCTTGAGTTCGACCAGCCGGTTCTCGAGGCAGGCGTACTCCAACTCGCCCAGGTTGGTGACGCCCAGGTCCTGGTACAGTTTTTTGACCTTCTTGGGTCCCAGGCCGGGGAGCCGGAGCAGGTCGAACAGGCCGGCCGGCACCGCGGCCGCGAGTTGGTCCATTTCCGCCAGCCGTCCCGTGGCCCGGAGTTCCTCGATGTCTTGTTTGAGCCCCGAGCCGATGCCCTTGATGTTGTCCAGCCCGGCGGCGATGAGCTGATCTAGGTCGCCCGGGGCCGCCTCCAGGGCCCGGGCCCCGCGGTCGTAGGCGCTGACCTTGAACGAGTTGGCCCCGGTCAACTCCAAAAGCACGGCCATTCGCCTCAGCGCGGCCGCCGCCTCCTTTTTGTCCATGCCGGGCTCCGTCAGAGAATGATGCGGCGCTTGATGATCGCCACCGCCTCCTCGGGGGTGTCCACGGTCCGGACGATGTCCAGGTCCTCGGGCGAGAGCATCTTGTCGTTGAGGCAGAGTTCCTTCTCGATCCAGTCCAGCAGGGGCCGCCAGTGGTCGGTGTACATCAGCAACACGGGGAAGGGCCGGATGCGTTTGGTCTGGATCAGGGTCACCGCCTCGAACATCTCGTCCAGGGTGCCGAACCCCCCCGGGAAGACGATATAGGCCATCGAGTACTTGACGAACATCACCTTGCGGACAAAGAAGTAGCGGAAGTCCAGGGGGAGGTTGGCGTAGCGGTTGGGGGCCTGCTCGTGGGGCAGTTGGATGTTGAGGCCGACCGACTGGCCGCCGGCCTCGGCCGCGCCCTTGTTGCCGGCCTCCATGGTGCCGGGGCCGCCGCCGGTGATCACGGCGTAGCCGGCCTCGACCAGCAGCCGGGCCGTCTTCTCCGCGTCCTGATATTCCTTGTGGTCGGGTCCGACGCGGGCCGACCCGAAGATGCTGACCGCCGGCTCGAGGTTCGCCAGTTCCTCGAAGCCGTCGACGAACTCGCTCAGGATGCGGAACATTCGCCAGGAATCGGAAAAGGTGAGGTCGTCCACCAGGTACTGACGAGAGGGCATTGACTTTCTCCCGCTTTTAGGTGTTGTCATCGGTTGATGGTATGGTTATAGTGTCCGATTTAAAGGCCGCCGGGCCGAGATGTCAAGTTCGGGCCGGGACCGGGGCCCCCGGGACGCCGGCCCGACCGCTTTGCCGTGGACGGACATGGACCCAGGATTGGAACAAATACTGCCCCTGGTGCGCCGGCCGAGCCGGTACGCCGGCGGCGAGGTGGGGCAGATCGTCAAGGATCGCCGGGCCATGGCCCTGAGTGTCGCCCTGGTCTTTCCGGACGTGTACGAGGTGGGCATGAGCCACCTCGGGTTCCAGACGGTCTATCACCTGCTCAACGCCCGGCCGGACGTGGCCGGAGAGCGGGTTTTCAGTCCCTGGCCCGACCTGGAGGCCGAGCTTCGCCGCCGGGGCCGGTTGCTGACCAGCCTGGAGTCCGGCACGCCGCTCAAGGATTTCGACGTGGTCGGCTTCTCGCTGGCCTACGAACTCAGCTACACCAACGTCCTGTGCGCCCTGGACCTGGGCGGCGTGCCGCTTATGTCCGCCGCGCGGACGGACGGCGACCCGATCGTCATCGCCGGTGGCCCGTGCGTCTTCAACCCCGAGCCCCTGGCGGACTATTTGGACGCGGCGCTCTTGGGCGAGGCCGAGGACGCCCTCCACGAGATGGTGGACGTCCTGATCGCCGCCCGGAAACGGCGACTTCCCCGGGCGGAGGTGCTGGCCGCCCTGTCCCGGGTGGCGGGGGTGTACGTCCCCTCGCTCTACGACGTCCGGCCCGACGGGTCGATCCGGCCCCGGGCCGGGGCCCCGGCCAAGGTCAGGCGGCGGGTGGTGCCTGAACTCAGGTTCGGTGACGCCGTGACCCGGCCGATCACTCCGGCGGCCCGGCTGGTCCACGACCGCCTCAGCGTCGAGGTCGCCCGGGGCTGCACCCAGGGGTGCCGCTTCTGCCAGGCGGGGGTGATCTATCGCCCGGTCCGGGAACGGCGCCCGGACGAGGTCCTGGCGGTGATCGACTCGGGGCTGGCGGCCACCGGCTTTGACGAGGTGTCGCTCCTGTCGCTGTCCACGGGCGACTACCGGTCCCTGCCGCGGCTTCTGCCGGCGGTCATGGATCAGGTCGCCCGGCGAAAGGTCGCCCTGGGCCTGCCGTCGCTCCGAGCGGCGACCCTGACCGCCCCGATGATGGACCAAATAAAGAGGGTTCGGAAGACGGGTTTCACTCTCGCCCCGGAAGCGGCCACCCAGCGACTGCGCGACGTCATCAACAAGGGCCTGACCGAGGAGGACCTGTTCACCACCGTCCGGGCCGCCTTTCAGGCCGGCTGGAACCTGATGAAGCTCTACTTCATGATCGGCCTGCCCACCGAAACGGACGATGATCGGGCGGCCATCGGCCGGCTTTGCGGCCGCCTGCTGGCCGAGGCCCGGCGGCATAAACCCGGGGCCCGGCTCAACGTCTCGGTGTCGCTGTTCGTGCCCAAGCCGCACACGCCGTTTCAGTGGGCGGCCCAGCTGGACCGGGCCGCGGCCGGGGCCGCCCGGGACCTGGTGCGGGAGGGCCTGCCCCGGCGGGGCGTCAAGCTGAAGTGGTCCCGCCACGAGATGAGCCTGCTCGAGGGCGTCTTTTCCCGCGGCGACCGGCGGCTGGGGCCGGTCCTGGGCCGGGCCTTCGACCTGGGCTGCCGGTTCGACGGCTGGACCGACGAGTTGCGGTTCGATCTCTGGGCGGAGGCCTTTGCCGCCCACGGGGTCGATCCCGGGTCGTACCTGGCCGCCCGGGACCCCGGCGCGCCCCTGCCCTGGGATCACCTGGACACCGGCGCGAGTCGGGACTTTCTTTTGGCCGAGCGGGCCCGGTCCCTGACCGGGGAGGCGACGGCCGATTGCCGCGACGGCGTGTGTCAGGACTGCGGGGTGTGCGACTTCGAGACCCTCGAGCCGGTGGTCTACGCCGACTGGTCGCCCCCGACCCGGCCGCCCGGTCGGGCCGAGGGGCCGGAGCCGCCGCCGATCCGGTACCGTTTCGAGATCACCAAGGAGGGGCCGGCCCGCTTCCTGGGGCACCTCGAGTACCAGGAGGCCGTCATTCGGACGCTCCGGCGGGCCGAGGTGCGCCTCCGCCACTCCCAGGGCTTCCACCCCTTGCCCAAGGTGTCGCTGTCGCCGGCCCTGCCCGTGGGGCTCGAGAGCTACTGCGAGGCCGTGGTCGTCGAGTTCCTCCCCCCCCCGCCCACGGTCGGGCAGGTCATCGAGCGGTTCAACCACCACGCCCCGGAGGGCATCAGGCTGCTCTCGGGCCGGCCGGTGACCAAAAAGAAGACCGATCTGACGGCCATTGCCGCCACCTTCCGGCTGTCGGTCACCGGGGCGGCCCTGTCCGCGCCCGCCGCCGCCGCCTTTCTGGAGCGGACCACGGCCGTGGTCGTGCGCCACGGTCCCAAGGGCGACAAGTCGGTGGACCTGAGGCGACAGGTCAGGGACGTGCGTCTGCTGAGCGACACCACGGCCGAGCTGGAGGTGTCCCTGGAACACGGTCACCCCCGGGCGGCGGAGATCCTGGCCGAGGTCTTCGGGGCCTCGCCCGAGGCGGCCGTGGGGGTGCGCCTGGTCAAGGTCTCGGCCGCCTATTAGGGCCCGGCCGACGAAAAGACTTGACAAAAGCCTGAATAGAATATATATATATTTGCTTCATAATTTGATCCGAACCTAGTGGAGGGCGAACGTGTACGCCGTCATCGAACAGGGCGGAAAACAATACCGCGTCCACCCCGGCGACGTGGTTCGCCTCGAGCGCCTGGACGGCCGTCCGGGTGACGAACTGACGCTGGATCGCGTGCTGATGGTCAACGACGAGGGCGACCTGAAGGTGGGGCGGCCCCTGGTCGAGGGGGCGAGCGTGTCCGGGACCATCCTCGAGCAGCACCGGGCCAAGAAGATCATCGTCTACAAGTACAAGCGGCGGAAGAAATACCGCCGTAAACAGGGTCACCGGCAGCATTACACCGCCGTCAAGATCCAGGCCATCAACGTCTGACGCCCGTTCACCCCGGGGAGGGGCCGGATTCCAGGACCGGGGGGGCGAACCAACACCGGGCGTCCGAAAAGGACATTCGTCTATCCCCAGGGACCAGGGGCCAGCAGGAGCCTAAGTCATGGCACACAAAAAAGCAGGCGGGTCGTCCCGTAACGGGCGGGACTCGGCCGGGAAGCGCCTGGGGGTCAAGCGTTACTCCGGGCAGACGGTCACGGCCGGCAGCATCATCGTCCGTCAGCGCGGCACCCAAATCCACCCGGGCGAGAACGTCGGCCTGGGCCGCGACTACACCCTCTTCGCCAAGGTGGACGGGCGGGTGGCCTTCGAGCGACTGGGCCGGGACCGGAAAAAGGTCAGCGTCCACCCGATCTAGCCGTTCTCTCCGGTGGGGGCGGCCGGCGACCGGTCGTCGCGGCGGGGGCGATCCCCGGTGGACGACTCTTCACCCCGTTGCCGGAGAC
>JAHJDS010000321.1 GCA_018812395.1 Pseudomonadota bacterium | reverse complement strand
GTCACGGCCAGAACGTGCGCTACGCGGTCGTGTTCGCCGCGCCCTACCGGGTCAACCGCCACTTCACCATCGCCCCGGAGGTCGGCTACTACTTCTACGGCTGGGACTCGACCAGGGACGTGGGCGGCTCGAACAACGCCGGTCAGCCGACCAGCACCACCGCCGACCTGGGCAGTGCCTGGCTGATGGGCGTCCGCTTCACCATTAGCTTTTAATCATCCCCGATTTTACCGGCACACCCGGCCGGTCGGTTCGCCGTTGATCGGACCGTGACGGACGCTCGGGTCCACAAAGGGAAATCGACACTGCGGGCCGGGCGCCGTTACTCGGTTCGTGATCGGAAATTTCAAGCGGAAGGGGGGGCGATCTCGTGTAAAAATACGACGATCCCGGCCGGGGCGCCGTCCTCGTCCCAAAACGGGGCGGCGGTCAGGGACACGTCCACGGCCCGGCCGCCCTTGGCCTGGGCCGTGGTTTGACGACCGGCGCAGCTTTCCCCGGCCAGGGCCCGGTCCATGACCTCGTTCGCGTCGGGCGAGGTCATGGGGACGTCTTGATCCAGCACCTCGTCCATGGCCCAGCCGAACAATCGGCTGAAGGCGGGGTTGACGTACCTGATCCGCCGGTCCTGGTCTGAGATGAGGACCGGCACCGGGCAGGCCTCGAGCACGGTGTAGTGCCTGGCCTCGATGCCCTCCAACTCGGCCGCGGCCCGCCTCCCCGGGCTGACGTCATGAAACAGCGTCACAAAGGTCCCGGGCCCGGGACAATAGGCCGAGACCTGGAACCACCGGTCCAGGTCCGGGGAGTACTGCTCGAACACCGTCTGCTCCCCGGTCGTGGCCACCCGGCCGCAGGCCTCGATCCACTCCTGACCCGACTCGGCCTGGCCCGGAAGGATGTCCCGGGCGCTCTGGCCGATCACGTCCTGGCGGCGGAAACCGGTCAGCTCCTCGAAGGCCTCGTTCACGTCCAGAAACACGAAGTCCACCGGCCGACCGTTCTCATCCAGGACGATCCGGTGAAAGGCGTAGCCGGTCGGCATTTTCCCCAGAATGTCCGGGTAGGGCACGACTTTGGTCTCGGCCTGATCATCCATGACGGCATCCTGACAACTAGGTGACGTCCACGGGCCGCGGGCATGGGCCGTCCCTTTGGCCGACGGCGTGGGGACGGGGTGCGGGGGGACCGCGGCCACTATCAAGCACGAGTATAATAACAACTTGGGTTGTCTGTCAATGCCGCCACCGCCACCGGATCAAAGATAGGTGGGCGAAAACCGGTGAAAATCGTCACCGGACCGGGGGTGGGGGCCGCCTCAATCAAACCGAAAATGTTTCCTGATCGGGGCCTTCACCTCCCAGACGCATTTCAAGCCCTGAGGGAAGGTGACCAAATCCCCGGGCTTGATCCAAACCTCTTCCTGGTCGGTCTTGACCTTCACCTCGCCCTCCAGGATGAAGCAGGTCTCGGTGGCGTCGTATTCCCAGTCAAAGGTGGATGCCTCGCAGCCCCAGGTGCCCCAGGACTCGACCCCCATTCTATCAATTTCAGCCTTGGCGGGCCGCGAGATTTTTATGCGGCTCATGGTCTTTTTTCTCCGGCGTCCTAGAAGTCTGTCGGAAAAAGTCGTCCTGACTTTTTCCGACTCGTGGTTGCCAAAAGCGTGGTTTTGGCAACCACGACAAATCGCTTGCCTTTTTCAAAGCCCGCGCGATTTACCGGGCCATCCATGGCCCGGCTAGGAGCCTGTCGGAGGAATCCTCCGACAGGCTCCTAGTTGGCGTTGGCCTCGTTGCTGTAGCCCCGCCGCTCCCAATACCCGCGATAGGGCTTGTCCGACAAGGTGATGGCTACGACCCACTTGACCCACTTGTAGCCCAACTTGCCCGGGGCGATCACCTGAAAAGGGAAGCCGCGTTTCTTGTCCAGGACCAGGCCGTTGATCCTGAACCCCAGCAGGACCTCGTGTTTTTGGACCCAGGCCCAGGTCAGGGAGGAGGTGTAGCCGTCCGCGGCGTGAAAGATGACCGTCTTGACGCCCGGCTTGGCCACGGCCAGCATGATGACGTCCTTCAGGCGCACGGCGTCGTATAGCAGGCGCTCGGACCAGCCCTCGACGCAGGGCATGGTCACCACCCGTCGGACGTGGGGCAGACGCAGGAGGCGCGCATAGGTCAGGCGCTGGGGTTTGGCCACCAGGCCATCGATCTTGAAGCGCAGCTTCTTAGCGTCGACCGTCTGGGGTCCGCGGATGGAGTTGTCATAGGTTCGATGGAAGGGATGAAGTTTTTGGCCCTGGTAGACTCGTATCTCGGCCGGTTCGGCCCGCCCGGTTCCGGGCATGAGCCAGAGACAACAGAGTGCGGCCAGGGTCGGCCCCCATATCAAACGGATCGAGTTCATCGGCGATTCCCTCCCGGTGATAGACGACGATAGACCACCCTATAAAATATATCCGCTGGTCGTCGGTTTCGCCAGGCGGGGCCGGGCCGGGCGCCCCGGCGGGTCAATGCCCCGGCAGGGGCACCCCGAGCACTTTGGTCAGGAACTCACGGGCGTCTTCGAACTCGAATTATATTTGAAGGGCCTGGATCATGGCCTGAATCGCTCGACGGTTGTCGCCGGCCTCAGGACAGGCCCGGCCCAGATTGTAGAACAGGATCTGGTTGTCCGGCTCGATCTTGAGGGCCCGTTGGTCGTTCTCGATGGCCTCCTGGATCTTGCCCTGTTTTCTAAAGGCGATGCCCAGCCGGTTGTAGAGATGAACGTCTTCGAGGCTGGACTCGAGGCCTTGCTCGAGGTCCTCCCGGACCGCTTCGTCCCGGCCCCACCCCTGGCCATTGATGGCCGAACACCGATCAATCCGTGGCCGTCGACCCATTGGATCCATGGCCATGCGGTCTCAGGCGGCGGTCAAACCGGGACCTGGCGTCCCGGGACCAATATCAGCCGATGTCCAGCAGCTGTTTGACCCGCTCGATCTTGCCTTCCAAATCGGCCTGCCGGCCGATCATGATCCGTTGGGCCGCGGGCGGACCGGCGCCGTGCATGGACTCAATCAGATACCCGACCGCGCCGGCCCCGGCCACCAGGTTCTCGATCAGCCTCAGGACCTTCATCCGATCGACGACCGCCACCCCGTCGGCCGCGGCCAGGTACTTCCTGATGTACGGCCCGGCCAGGGGGTCATCCAGGTCGGCCGCCGAGGGCATGGTCCCCAGCAGGCCACCGGCCACGTCCGTGGCCAGCCGGGCGATCTCGTAGGGGAACCGGGTGACGTTGAGCTTGCAGACGTTGGCCAGCAGCATGTCGACCTGATAGTTGCCCGCCGGCGTCTGGTAGCCCCGGGCTGAACAGGCGATGCCGCAGGCGAACAGGGTCTCGTTGAGGTGGATCATCTCGACGATTTTTTCCCGGATGTGGCCGGCCTTTTCGACGCCGTTCATCCGGGCGATGAGGGCCGTGGCCCCGATCAGCACGTCGCCCACGCCGACCTTGCACCCGCCGTAGCTCTGGCGGTGATACGAGGCGAAGCGCTCGACCATGGCGCCCGAGAAGTCGATCTCGCCGTCGAGGAAAATCCGCTCGTCGGGCACGAACACGTCCTCGAACACGGTCATCACCTCCTGGCCGCCGTAGACCGGGTTGCCCATGTCCAGCGTCGAGGCCTCGAGCTTGCGGGTGTCGCTGGCCTGCCGGCCGTAGATGTAGCGGATGCCCTCGGCGGTGGTCGGCACGGCGAAGCAGACCGCCCAGGCCTCCTCGCCGGGCCGCATGTTCATGGTCGGCATGACCAGGATCTCGTGGGAGTTGAGCATACCGGTTTGATGGAGCTTGGCCCCGCTGACCACGATCCCGCCGGGCCGGCGGTCCTTGACCCGGACGAACATGTCGGGGTCGGTCTGCTCGGCCGGCCGTTTGCCCCGGTCGCCCTTGGGATCGGTCATCGCCCCGTCCACCACCAGGTCATCCTGCTGGATCCAGGCCCAGTATTTTTGGAAGCGCTGGTGATAGTCGGTGCCGTGCTTTTGGTCGCACTCGAAGGTGGTGCTGAAGATGGCGTTGGCCGCGTCCAGGCCGACGCAACGCTGAAAGCAGCAGCCCGTGGCGTGGCCGCAGTAACGCTGCATCAGGACCTTCTTGATCAGGTCGTCCGCGCTCTGGTGGAGGTGGCTGAACCGGTTGACCTCGCCGCTGCACAGCGGGGAGTGGACCCGGAACAGATCCCGAGTCTCCCGGTCGTGGGCCGCGTCATAAGTCAGGGCCACGGCCCGGACCGAGGGGCCGACCAGACCGTGATCCGGCAAGTCGCCGGTCCGGCGACCCATGACGTGGGCCTCGAGGTTTAGATCCTTGAGGGACTGGACGTACTGGTCGCCGGTCTTGAGGGCCATGGTCGGTTTTCTCCGGAGAAGAGGCTCCAGGGGACGTGTCGCGGCCACCCGCAAGGGTCGCGGCCTTTTCATTATACTTATTTCCGTCTGGCCTTCAACCTCGACCGTTTTTTTACCGGTCGAGGCCCGGCCGGGGGCCGGACCGGGCGGGGCAAAATAATCCCGCGCCGCCTCTCCGGATTAAGATGGGCCGCTGGACCTTGGGATTGAAATTGCGGCCAGACTGTGGGACAACACGGTTAGCCCTCGAGAGAGACGGCCCAACCTCTGCCGGAGTTGCCATGCGACGAATCGCCTGTCTGAGCCTGATCGGACTGTTCTTGGTGCCGAGTGCGGCGGCCGTGCCTCCGCCCCTGCCCGAGGAACGCCAGCCCCAAACGGTCGTGTTCCAGCCCTACGTGGACCGGACCGAAGGCGCCTTCACCCTCCTCGTTCCCCGGGGCTGGACAATCAAGGGCGGCGTCACCAGGTGGTCCGCCCGGCGGGTCGGCCGGGGGCCCAATTCCAGCCAGGCCAAAATCGACGTCACCGTGCGGCGCGGCCAGCGGGGCGAGGTGATGGTCCGGTGGTATCCCCGCCTTCATTTCTTTGACCCCGGAATCGCGGCCCGGCCACGGCTTCAGGGCCGGACCCCGGACCGGCTCCCCCAAGGAACGATCCTGCGGTCGCTCCTCGACCCACACGGCTTCAACACCCGCTTTCTCTTGCCCCGCCTCCATCCCCGGGCCACCATCTTGCGGCTGTACCAGGGGCGGGACCTGCCCGGACTGGCCCGGGTCTTCGCCCAAACCACAGCCGACCGGGACCGGGTAACCTACCGGGCCAGCCGGACGATCGTCACCTACCGGGAAGGGGGCCGGGTCTATTACGAGGTGATCATCACCGTCATCGAATCAATCCGCCCGCTGGGAGGCCGGAGCGGGGTCTTCTGGGCCAACCAGGCGACGCTGATCGTCCGGACGCCGCTGAGGCGGATCAACACCTGGCAGGCGGTGCTGGCCGAGACCGCCCGCTCATTTCGTCTCAACCGCCGATGGCTGGCCCGACAGGACTCGACCCCGGGCCAAAGGGGCCTGCGCCCGGGGCGCCGTTCGTCAATCGATCGACGGACGGCCGACCACCGGCGCCGGATCGACGCCCTGGTTCGTCACTACATGTGGCGGTATCGGACCTTTCAGCAGGCCTACGTCAATCCCTACACCAACCAGGTCGAGACCGGGTCCGCCCTGTGGCGTTGTCGTTGGGTCTCCCCTGACGGCCGGGTGATCTACACCAACGACCGGGGATACGATCCCAACCAGGACCGTCGGCTGAAGGGGTGGAATTGGAAAAAAAGCCCCGCCCGCAATATTGGCGACCGCTGAAATCGAGGCGGAAAGGCGACCAAAAAGGCCCGGCCGCTCCCTTGGTTCAGGCCACGGTGTGCAGGCCAATCAGGACCTTCGGGGTTGTATGTCTGTGGCTGATTTGTTAATTTATAAGCAATGTGGGTGTCCTCCGACCGGCCAACCAACCCGCTTCCGGCCGAGCCCATTTAGGGATTGACCCGAACGAGAGGCCGACATGGCCGAGATCCTGATCGTGGACGACGAGGCGGCCGTTCGCCAACTGCT
>JAHJDS010000320.1 GCA_018812395.1 Pseudomonadota bacterium | reverse complement strand
CGCCGGCCCCCGGCCATGGACGGTCCGGCCGAAGAGGCTCGTGCCCCGGAGAAGGCCCCTGCCCCGGAAAAGGCGGCCGCCCCGGAAAAGGCCCCTGCCCCGGCGAACGGGCCCTCGCCGGCCGAGGAGCATCCGGTCGGATCCGAGGCGCACCGACCTCGTTCCGAGACGGCCCTGCCCCATTTGCCCAAAGGCTGGTATCAGGGTCTGAACAACGTCTGTCTGCACATCAAGCTCCACCTGGGCGCCGAGTCGTTTCGGTCCTTCGTGCTGACCGGCTTTCGGCGCGGGGAGGGGACGACGACCATCACCGCCCAGTTGTCCCGGGTCATGGCCTCGGTGGAGAACGGTCAACTGCTGGTCATTGACGGCGATCTGGGGCACCCGGACATCCACGGTCACTTCAACACCCACCAGGCGCCGGGTTTGACCGATGTCCTGCGCCAGGAAGCGGGTCTGACCGACGTCGTCCGCCAGACCGACATCGACAATCTCTACGTCATGTCCGCCGGCCGCGGGGTCGACGATCCCTATCGTCTCCTGAGCACGGCGGACATGGGCCACTTCTTCTCTCAGCTGCGTCAGTACTTCACCAACATCCTGATCGACGCCCCTCCGGTCCTGACCAGCCCCCACACCGAGCTGCTCATCAAGAACGTGAACCACATCATCCTGGTCGACCGGGCCAAGTACTCCCGGCGGGAGGTGGCCCAGCGCTCGATCGAGAAGATCGCCGCCGGGCAAAAGATCATCGGCGTCATCTTCAACCAGCGGGAGATGGTCATCCCGCCGTTAGTCTACAAGCTTATCAAGTGAGGGGATTTCGGCCATGTCAAAGCGTCGCCAACACTTAGCGGTACTCGGGCTTGTCCTGGCCGTCTTCTTCGCCGGATGGGCCGCTCTCGGCTCCGGTTGCGGACCATATCAGGCGGAGCAAGTCACCCCCGCCCAGACGCCCAAGCCCCAAGCGGCCCAGTACAAGCCGCCCCAGCGGGGCGAAACCGCCCCGTCGCCGGCGCTCCGTCACCTGCGGCCCCTGGGGACCACGGGCCGCCACTTTTTCGAGTCCATCCAGCGGCTCAAAAAGGGACTCGTCGCCCGGCAGCGGGAACTCCACCGCAAGATCAGACAAATCAAGAACCGCATCCCGCGCGAGCCGCCGCCCTATCGCATCAGCCCCGGGGACGTCATCGAAATCGTCTACCACATGTTCTACGGCCCCCAGAAGAAGGCCAAGTACCGGCTCGAGGTCCAGGACGTGATCCGGGTCGAGTTCTTCGTCCACCGCGAACTCAACCGCCAGGTGACCCTCCGCTCCGACGGCCGGGTGTCGCTGCCCCTGGTGGGGGACGTGTACGCCGCCGGCCTGACCGCCGACGAACTCCGGGATAAACTGTCCAAGCAATACGCCCGGTTCGTTCTCCGGCCCAAGGTGAATATCTACCTGGTCCGGTTCAACGTCAAGATCGACGAGCTGAAGCGGTCCATCACCACCGCCGCCCGGGGCCAGTCCAAGATCGTGCCCGTCCGGCCCGACGGCCGGATTTCCCTGCCGCTCATCGGCGACGTGCTGGCCGCCGGTCTGACCGTGCCCCAGCTCCGGACGGACATCATCCGGCGCTACAAGCCCCTGGTGGCCAACCTGGACGTAACGGTCATCGTCAAGAACCTGACCTCGCCCAAGATCTACATTCACGGCGAGGTCACCCGGCCGGGCGAACTGGTGGTCACCGGACCGACGCCCTTGTCCACGATCATTTCCCGGGCCCAGGGCTTCAACCGGACGGCCGATCCGTCGCGGGTCCTGGTGCTCAGGCGCCAGGCCGAAAACCCGGGCGAGACCCGGCCCCTGGCCATGCGCATCAACTACCGGGCGGTGATGAACGGCGACTCGTCCAAGGACATCATGCTCATCCGCAACGACCTGGTCTTCGTGCCGCGCAAGGACCAGAACAAGGTTTACGTCCTGGGCGAGGTGGTCACGCCGGGCATCGTCACCTATGACCGATCCCTGACCGTTTCCCAGGCCATCGCCGCCTCGAGGGGGCACACCGTCCGGGCCCGGCTCGACAGCGTTCTGGTCCTGAGGCGCGTCCCGGGCCGACGGCCGACCGCCTTCCGGGTCGACTACGAGGACGTGATCAAGAACGGCAACGTCATGAAGGACGTGACCCTCAAGACCAACGACGTGGTGTACGTCCCCAAGTCGTTCATCGCCAAGGTCAACGACTTCATCAACCAGTGGTTCACCCGGGGTGTCTACGCCCTGTTCCCGGCCGGATCGTCGCTGCAGTTCCTGATGGACCTGGACTCGGTCATGCACCTGCATCGGCGGACTTTCGCCTACTAGGCCGGGTTGACCGGGCGGAACGAGGGATGAGATCGAAACAAACAACGTCGTTGCTTCCAAGGCCCGTGAGGAGGGACTGGTCCTGACCCCACCGGCCGGGGCCGCTGACAGGGAGACAAGCCAATGGCTCTTCTGGGCGACAGAATGAAACCAACGCTGCGTGATCTTCTCCGCATCGTCTTCACCTACAAGAAGCTCATCCTGTTCTGTTTCCTGGGGGTGACCGTCGTCGTCGCCGTGGCCTCGGTGCTGATGAAACCGGTGTATGAGGCCTCGGTCAAGGTCAGCGCCCAGGAGACATTCCGTGACAACCCGGTCGCCCGCCAGTGGGTCGACCCCCGGGTGGCCCGGTTGGCCTTTCTCCAGCGGCAGGTCGAGATCATCCTCTCGGACACCGTGATCCGCCGGGCCGCCGAGAACCTGCCCGGCATGGGCCGGGACGTGGCGCCCAAATACTGGCGGGCGGTCCAGGCAAGTGTGGCCGTGGCCTCGCCCAAGGGCTTCGACTTCACCAGTTCCGACGTCCTGATCATCTCGGTCCGGGATCGCGACCCCAAGCGGGCCCAGCAGTTGGCCAATCTGGTGGCCATGGCCTATCGCGACCGCTCGGCCGAACTGCGGGCCACCAACACCCAGCAGACCATCAAGAACCTGACCGAACGGCGCGACGACATCAAGAAGAAGATCGACCAAATCCTCGATCGCATCGAGGATTTTCGCCTGAAAGCCGGACCGGACGTCAAGTACCTGACCTCGAACCCCGACTTCAAGGGCAACCCCCAACTGACCGAGTACAACTCGAACTATCTTCGGGCCAGGACCCTTCTGGCCGAGATCACGGCCTATCTGAACGAGGCCCAGCGCTACCTCAAGTCCGGCCTCATCCCCTACAAGATGCTGGCCGGCAATCCGGCCTTGCTCAAGATCAAGGACAACCTGACCCTGTTGCAGGCCCAGCTGGCCAAGCTGCGGGCTCAGTACACGGAACGCTATCCCCAGGTGCTCATCATCAAGCGGGAGATCGAGGCCAACAAGCTGCAACTGATGGAGGCCGTCCGGCAGGACCTGCAGAGCCGGCGGGTGGACATGGCCGCCCTGTCGGCCCGGACCGCCGAACTCAAACGCATCGTCGACCAGTTGACCAAGATCGAAAACAAGCAGTTCAAATACACCCGGCTGCTCAGGGACTACCAGATGCAGCAGGACTCCCTGCAGAGCTTGCGGCGCAACATGGCCAAGCTCAGCGTGGCCCAGATTTTGGACAACAAGAAGAACATCAGCATCAGCATCCTCGATCCGGCCCAACTGCCGAAAAGGCCGGTCAAGCCCAAGCGGACCCTGTACACCCTGCTGGGGGCGATTTTCGGTCTGCTGCTCGGCCTGGGTCTGGCCTTCTGGCTGGACTTCATGGACCACACCTTCAAGACCGTCGAAGAGGTGGAGTTCTACCTTGACCTTCCGGTACTCGGCGTCATTCCCAAAACCAGCCGGATGTAGGTGCCGGACGACCACTGTTTCCTTCGGCTCAACCCTCCTGGCGGGCGTGGTTTCCTTGGCCCTGGGCCTTCTCCCGGGCCCAGGGGCCAAGGCCACCCCCGAGGCTTTTTCGAGGCCCTCCTGGATCATGGCGCCGGGCCTGACCATCAAGCGAATTCCGGCCGGGTCCGACACGGGGTCCACCCTCCGCCTCATCTCCGGCTTGACCGGATCGCGCACCCTGGCCAAGCTGACCATTCCCGGCCGTCGCTGGCGTCACGCCGGCCGGATGGCCTTCGTCCTGGCCGCCTGGTCGCCGCCGGCGGGCCGGCAGGCGCTTTGTTTGCGCCTCAAAATCACGGCCACCGACCGGCGAGGAAAAAGGATCGGCCGGGTGGGCACGTCCTACACCTGCCTGAATTCCTCCGAGTGGACCTGGCTCGGTCTGCGGACCACCACGCCGGCCGGGGCCGCCGCCGTCCACGTCCATCTCGAACGCCGGTCGGCCAACTACACCAGAATCGAGTTGATGATCGCCGGGGCGCCGCGGGCGAAGACCTCTCGGGTTTCCCCCCCTGTCCCCCCTCCCTCCTCCTCGCCCGCGGCGCCCCCTCCCCCTTTGTCACGGCCGAAGATCAGACCGCCCCCCGGACCGATCGCCCGGCCGCTGACCTTCCTGCCCCGGGACTTCAGGCTGGATCCCGCTCTCAAGCGCCCCCGGATCCTGCTGACCGACGCCGCCCTGCCCCGGTACCGGGCCCTGGCCCGGGGCCAAGGGCGGGTCCTGTTTGGTCCCCTGCGGGACTTGGCCGACCGCTTTGTGGCGGAAAAGATCCCCGGCCGGCCGTTCGCCGCGTCCCGGCCAGGGCCCGATTACGGTCGGCGACCGCTGCTGTTGGCCTTTTGCCACCGGATCACGGGCGACAAGAAGTACTTCGACGCCGCCCGGCGCTGGGCCCTGGCCATCAGCACCTGGCGGGATTGGGGCCGGGGCCGGAGCGCGAACCAGAGCCTGATCGCCGCCCACCTCCTGTCCGACCTGGCCGTGACTTACGACTGGCTGGCCCCGTCCCTGCCGCCCGAGGAAAGAAGGATCATCCGCCTCAAGATCGTCCTCCAGGCCGAACTGCTCCACCAGGCCCTGACCAAGCCCGGCGGGGCGTGGTGGAATCAGGCCTGGCGCCACGGCCGGTTGTGGATCGGCGCCACGGCCCTGGGCCTGGCCGGGCTGGCCCTCAGCGGCGACGTCCCCCGGGCCGAAGCCTGGGTCCGGGCCGCCCTGGACACCTATCGACGGATCAACACCGTCCTGCCCGCCGACGGCTCGTGGCCCGAGGCGGCGGCCCACTGGGGAGAGGCCGTCGGGGCGATGACGGTCTTCTACCTGGTCCTGCAGGCGACGACCAACGTGGATCCCTGGCCGACCTGTCCCTGGCTGGCCAAGACCGTCCTCTTCCGCCTGTACAATTCCCGTCCCGACTGGCGGGGCGTCCTCAACTTCGGCGACGGGCCGGAAAGGGACCGCGCCGGCTATCAGCTCGAGATCATCGCCCGGGCCTACCAGCTCTCCCTGGCCCGGTGGCTGGCCCTCCGGACCATCAATCCCGGGGACGCTTACGGCTTGTGGGGTTTTTTGGCCGCCGACCCGGACCTGAAGCCGACGCCGCCCGATGATTTCCCGCTCTTCCGTCTCTTCGCGGACATCGAGTTGTTCGTGGTCCGTGGCTCCTGGGGGCCGAAGTCGACCCTGATCGCCTTCAAGGCCGGGCCGCCGGGCGGCCGCCGGAACGCCCAGGCCCGACTCGTCGGCCGCCGGGTATTCATCGGCCGCTGCCACCCGGACCAGAACTCCTTCGTGGTGCTGGCGGGCGGGCGGGGGCTGATCGTGGACGACGGCCCCACGGCTCTCAAGTGGACCCGGGACCAGAACACCCTGCTCGTCAATGGCCGGGGCCAGCGGGGCGAAGGTCTCGAGGTGTTCCACGACGACCGGCCGGAAGACTCTCTAAAAATTGGCCTCAAGGTCGTGCTGGCCACGCCGTTTCTGGCCGTGGCCGAGGGCGAGGCGGCGACCGCGTACCCCCCGGACCTCGGTCTGCAAAGCTATCGCCGCCTGATCCTGTTCTTGCCCCCGGACCTGGTCATTGTCCGGGACCGGGCCTTGACCGCGGCCGAAGCCTCGTTCAGCCAGCGCTTCCACTTTCGCGGGCGCCTGCGCCAGGCGACCCGGCCCGGCGCCTACGACCTGGTCTCCGCCGCGGGAGACGTGGTCCTGGCGGCCCGTTTTCTGTCTCCCCGGGGAGTCCATTTCGAGACGACGCCCTACCGGGGAAAGGTCAACGGCCGCCAGGTCCGGCAGACGGTCCTGGCGGCGACGAATACGGACCGGGCGCGTCGTTTCTCTCTGATGGCGGTCCTGCGCCCCGGCGCCGGTCCCTCGGCGCTGGCCGATCTGACTCCGGTCAAGAACGGTGACGTCTGGGGCTGGACCTGGGCCCTGCCCGAGCGACGGATGACCTTTCTCACTCGGGCCAGGACCGGCCCCCTGTCCGGGCCGCGACTCGCGGGGCGGGCCAGGGACCTGTTCTGCGTCCAGGATCAGGGCGGCAATTTCGTGGCCGTCGGCCTGGCCGGGCGGTCCCTGATCGTGTCCGGAAAGAAACGCCTCGAGGCCGCCGCCGACCTGGATTGGACCGTCCTGGGCCGGGCCCAGGTCATGGTCGCCCTCTTCCGGGTCTCCCGCGACACGCGGGTGACCCTCTTCCCGGGCTTCGTGCCCCAACGGGTGAGCGTCGGGGAGTCGGTCCTGTCACCCGCGGCCCAGTGGGCCCAAAAGCGAGTGACCGTGCAACTAGCGCCGGGCGCTCGCTGGGTCATCCTCCGCGGCCCCCGGGCGCCGCGGTTGCCCCCCCAGCTCTCGCCGGGGAGCAGAAACCGATGGCTATTCGCCCGATGAGGAAAAGGTCGTGTTAGACAAATTGATGAATGTCGAGACCATCTTGTTCTTGGCCGCCGTCCTGAGCCTGAGCCTGTTCGTGTTGCTGTTTGTCCGGCAGCGGGGCATCATGGTCCTGTTCGTGGCCTTCTTCATCTGCAGTGTCGTGCTCACGGCCCGGATGTTCAAACTGGACCTGCCGGGGCCGGACTTTACCCTGCCCCGGCTGGTGTTCGTCATGATGGTCGGCTACGCCTTTGTCGCCTGGGCCACGGGCAACGTCAAATTGCTGCCGTTCAGCCGGCTGGACAAGTGGATGGTGATCAACCTGATGGTCCTGACGGCCTCGATGTTGGTCTACGGCGCCTTTCAGTTGACCAAGCAGGAGGTTCAGCCGCTGTCCCTGTTCATCAACGGCTTCCTGATGCCCTTTGTCACCTACTGGCTGGCCAAGAATTTCGTCAGCGGCGAGCAAGAGGTCCGGGTCGTGTTGTGGACCTTCTTCTTGATCGGCGTCTATCTGTCCGTGACCGCCATCTTCGAGATCTACGGTCCCAAGGCGTTGGTCTGGCCGCAGTACATCCTGGACCACAAGGTCCGCATGCACTGGGGCCGGGCCCGGGGACCGTTCCTCAACGCGGCGACCAACGGCGGCCTGATCGTGATCGGCTTTGCCTGCGGCGCCTATTTACGGTCCAACACCCAGGGGTTCACCCATAAGCTGATAACCCTGTTGTTGATTCTTTTCCCGGTGGCGGTGTTCCTGACCCGGACCCGGGCGGTGTGGCTGGCGTTTCTGGCCGTGGTCCTCATCCTGGGCCTGTTCGCCCCGGGCCGGTTCCTGCCCCGGTGGCGATTCCTGATCATCCCCGTGGCCATCCTGGTCGTCTTCGTCGGCTTCAAGGCCGAGAGTTTCTTGACCCGGTCGCGGGCCGAAGGCGGCGTGTTGCAGATCAGTCCCATCACCGACCGGGTGGCCCTGGCCCAGATCGCTTTCCGTATGGCCCGGGATCGCCCTCTTTTCGGCTTCGGACTGGGCCGGTACCCTCAGCACAGTACGCGTTACCTGGGCAAAATCGGCACATTGGCCAAGCCGGCCCAGTACGCGGTGGCCAACATTCAGCACAACCTCTTTCTGGGCACGCTGGTGGACACGGGTCTGATCGGCATCCTGGCCCTGCTGTTTTTGTTGTGGATCATCTGGCGGTACAGCCTCTGGTTATATCGGATCGCCCCGAACGAGGGCTTCTTCTCCCAGTCGTTCGTCACTTTCTTCTGGGCGGTCTTCGCGGCCTACATCATTGCGACCATGTTCATTTTGCCCTGGTATTTCCTGTTCTTCAACGTCCAGTTCTACGTGCTGGTGGGCGTCATGGCCGGGGTGTACGAGCGGCGGGGGCCGGTCAAGGCCTCGGCGCTCCGGTCCGACCGGCGGCTGGCCCGCCGCCACGCCCGGCCTCAACATCGACCAGATCACCCTTAAAAGGCGGCCGGGGCGAAGACGTCGAAAATTTCGAGTTCATCGGCCACGTCGAAGACGCGGTGGGGCGTGTTCATCGGCACCCTGACGACCAGGCCCGGGACCAGCGGAAAGGTCTCGGCTCCGTCGCTCGATCTGATCTCCATGGTCGCCCGGCCCCGGAGCACGTGCAGGATGTCGTCGGAGCCCTCATGGACGTGTTCGGGGATGGCCACGCCGGCCGGGACGCGCGACAAGACGATGGTCGCCGCAGCGCCGTGTTCTTCCCGGGAATACAAAACCTTGATCCTCACCCCGTCAAACGTGGGGTGATCCCTCTCTTCGGCCTCGTTCGGATCCACCTTCCAGGCCATCTTTTTCCCTCCGCTGAAAGTGGTTCAAGCAGCGCCCTTTGACATGATACCCCGGGCAATATATACTGCTAAAGCTAATTTTTTCAGGGGGCTAACTTGTTTCGGCCGATCGACGGAGGTTTCGACGAGGCCCGAGAGTGGGCCGATCAGTGGGACGAACTGGTCAATGATTCGGCCTTGCCCTCCCCCTTTTTAACCTACACCTGGCAGGCCGCCTGGTGGCGTCACTTCGGCGCCAAACGCCCCCTCCATCTCCTGGCCCTCCTGGACGGCGACCGCCTGCTGGGTCTGGCCCCCTTGATGAAGGACCGGCCCTTGGTCAAGCTGGCGCCGGTCAGGCGTCTGTCCTTTGTCGGCACCGGACTGTCCGACCGCCTCGACTTCCTATACCACAAAAAGGGCGGGCCGTTCCTGGACGCCCTGCTCGAGTACCTGACCCGGGAGTTTCGGGACTGGGACGTTTTGGAACTCAGCGAAGTCCCGGAAGAATCACCCACCGTGGGCGGCCTGCGCTATCTGGCCCGAAAATACGGGCTGCCTCTTGAAACCAGGGTTCAGTCGGTTTGTCCCTACCTGACCCTGACCCGGGACAACCTGGCCCGCCACGAGGAATCGGCCACGGGGCGGCAGATCGCCGGGTCCACCCGCAAGCTGGCCCGGGCCGGAACCGTCGGCCACCTGTGGTCCCATCAGGCCCGTGACCCGAACTACATCCTGGAAACGGCCTCGGCCGTGGACGCCAGGAGCAACAAAGCCGACAAGGGCTGGAGTCTGTTCCTGGACCCGGCCACCCGGGCTTTTCTGGCCGAAGTGATCGAGGGCTTCGCGCGTAGGGGCCTGATCGAGTTCCATGTCCTGACCCTGAACGGTCGTCCGGTGACCTATGATCTGTCGTTCGCCATGGGCGGTCGCGTGATGGCCTACACCGCGTCCTTTGACCAAGAACTGGGTGCGCTGTCACCGGGGGTGTGCGTCACCGATCTGGCCATCCGACTCTTCCTGACGCTGGGCTTCAAGGAGTACGACCTGCTTCGCGGCGACGAACTCTACAAATACATCTGGGCCTCGGCCGAGCGGAAGCAGCTTCAAATTCGCCTCTTCAACACCACCAAGGTGGGGCGGCTCTATCACCGGATGAGATACGGCTCGGCATCGACCCGGGAGGTCGAGGGAGGTGCCTAAACCGCGCGTCCTGCACGTGAACAACACCTTGCGGGACATCGGTGGGGCCGAGGAATGCGTTGTCCGCCTGGCCCAGGGCCTCCGGGACCGCGGCTACGAGGTGTTGGTGGCCCTGACCGACGACCGGGGCGTCCTGGCCGAGGGGCTACGGGGCGTGCCGGTGCGGACCCTTTACCGGCCCCGGCGCAGCGTCGTCAAGCTGCCGCTGTTCGTGGCCGACGTTTTGGCCGTGGTCCTCCGGCTCCGTCGTCTGATGCGCCAAGAGGGCATTGACGTGCTGCAGACCCACCTGCCGGACTCCGACCTCCTGGCCCTGTTGGCCGGTCGGCTGGCCGGGGTGCCGGTCAGGCTGTACACCTTTCACTCGACCCAGTTCATGCCCCCGCGCCGTCACACCAGTCTCCGCCGGCGATTGCGCGTCCTGACGACGCGACTGGGCGCGGTCCTGGCCACGCGTCTGGTGGCCGTGTCCGAGGCCATCGCCGAGAACATGGTCTCCCTGGCCGGTCTGCCGCGGGACAAGATCTCGATCGTCCCCAACGGCATTTCACCGGAAAAATTCCGGGCCGGGGCCGACGCCGAGGCCGTGCGCCGGGAATTCGGCCTGACCGATGACCGGCCGCTGATCGTCAGCGTCGGCCACCTCCACCCGTACAAGAACCAGGCCATGCTCATCCGGGCCGCGGCCCGGGTGCGCCGGGTCGTGCCTGGGGCCACGTTTCTGATCGCCGGTGAGGGGGAGATGCGTCCGGCCCTGGAAAGTCTCCGGTCGAAGCTCAGTCTGGACGAGGCCGTGCTGTTACCCGGGCGGCGGCGGGACGTGCCCAGTCTCCTGGCCGCGGCCGGCGCCTTTGTCCTGACCTCGAGGTGGGAGGGCCTGCCGGTGAGCGTTTTGGAGGCCATGGCCATGGCCCGGCCGGTGGTCGTCACCCGGGCCCCGGGTTGCCTCGAGGTGGTCCAGGCCGGGCGGACCGGCCTGGTCGTCGACCAGGACGACGACCAGGCCCTGGCCGAGGCCCTGATCGAACTCCTGACCGACCCGGACCGGGCCCGCGAGATGGGCCGCCGGGGTCTGGCCCGGGTCGAGGCCGAGTATTCGCTGGATAAAAACCTGGACGGCCTGGTGGATTTGTTCACCACCCAACCGGGACGCCGAGGCCGGAGATGATTGATCGACGGCTGAACGTCATGTTCGTGGCCAGCACCCTGGAGGTGGGCGGGGTCGAGCGGCTGCTGATCGAGGTCCTCGATCATCTGGACCTGACCAGGTTCCGGCCGATGGTGGTCTGCCTCAAGGCCCCGGGGCCTTTGGCCGAGGAGTTGTCCGGGACTCCGGTGCCCGTTTTCGCCGATCTGACGGCCCACCGGATGGACCTCCGGGTCCTGTACCGCCTGACCCGGTTGATGCGCCGGCAAAGGGTGGACGCCGTGTTCACCCTCAACCCCGGGGACAAGATGTTCTGGGGGCGGTTGTGCGCCCATCTGGCCCGGGTGCCGGTCGCGGTCTCGGCGGTCCACTCGACCGGGGCGGTCCTCCCCGACGGCCGGATGGCCTCGGTCCTCGGCTGGCCCAACAAACGGCTGACGGTCTTCACCGACTACTTCATCGCCCTGTGCGACTATCAGAAACAATACCTGATCCAGTCCGAGGGCCTGCCGGCCCGGAAGGTGACGGTCGTCTACAACGGCGTCTCGGCCGACAAGGTCAGGCCCCGCCGCCCGGCGGCCGAGGTCCGTCAAGAACTCGGCCTGCCCGGGCAGGCGCCGGTGGTCGGCATCGTGGCGGTGATGAGGCCCGAGAAACGCCACGACATCTTTCTGCGGGCCGCCGCGGCCGTCTTGAGGAGCCATCCCGAGACGCACTTCCTGGTGGTCGGCGACGGCCCCATGCGGGCCCGGATCGAGTCCTTGTGGCGGGCCCTGGGCCTGCAGCAACGGGTCCACCTGCTCGGCTTCAGGAGCGACGTGGTGGACGTGATGAACGTCATGGACGTGGTCGCCCTGACCTCCCATCCGGCCGACACCTTCCCCCTGTCGCTCCTGGAGGCCATGGCCCTGGGCAAACCGCTGGTCGTGACCGACGTGCCGGGCGGCATCAAGGA
Organism: Pseudomonadota bacterium; assembly: GCA_018812395.1. Taxonomy (GTDB): domain Bacteria; phylum Desulfobacterota; class Desulfarculia; order Desulfarculales; family JAHJDS01; genus JAHJDS01. Next base: position 10,241 of record JAHJDS010000320.1, on the reverse strand, counting down.
GTTGGTCGCGCCGGCCGGGAACGAATCCCGGGAGGCCGCCGGCCTGATCGTGCCTCCGCTCGACCCCCGAATCGTGGCCCGGGCCGTGAACCGGCTCATCGAAGACCCGGACCTGGCCCGCGACCTGGGGACAGCCGGACAAAAACGGGTCCGCGAACGGTTCACCATCGAGCGGACCGTGGCCCAGATCCAGGACCTGATCGCCGGGGCGTACGAGCACAAGATGAGGCTTCGGGGGCTGGGGAGGGGCCGGTGAAGGCCAAACCGTGCGTGATCATGGTCGCCCCGGCCCTGTCGGTCAAAGGCGGCATCTCCCACGGGCTGAGGTACCTGCTCCGCTCGCCCCTGACCGAGCGTTACCGGGTGATTCACATTTCGACCCACGTCGACGGCTCGGCCCTGAAAAAGATCGTGGTTTTCGCCCTGGGCCTGGCCCGGTTTTTGGTTTACGCGCCCTCGGCCCGAGCCGGGGTGGTCCACGTCCACTTCTCGGCCGACGCCTCGTTCTGGCGCAAATCGATCATCGCCCGGGCGGCCAAATTTTTTGGGAAAAAACTGATCCTCCACGCCCACACCTCCCGGTTCGACCTGTTCCTGGACAAACTGCCGGGGGTACTGCAGGCCTACGTCCGGCAGACCTTGCGTCGGGCGGACCGGTTTCTGGCCCTGTCGCCGGTCTGGGCCGAATTCTGGTCCCAACTGGTGCCGGGCAGTCGGGTGCGGGTCCTGCCCAACGCCGTGCCTTTGGGGCACTACGCCGGGTTGCGGAAGGCCGGCCGGGCCGACGAGCGGCCCCTGGTGGTCACCCTGGCCCGGCTGTGCCGCAACAAGGGGACCTACGACACCCTGGCCGCGGCGCCGGAGGTGATCGACCGGGTGCCGGAGGTGCTGTTCCTGCTGGCCGGGGACGGAGATTTGGAGCGGGTCCGGGGGATCGTTCGACAAAACGGCCTCACAGCCAACTTCGAGATTCAAGACTGGGTGGACGAGGCCGAGCGGGATCGCCTCTACGCCCGGGCCTGGGCCTTCCTGCTGCCGTCGTATCGGGAAGGGGTGCCTTACGGCCTGTTGGAGGCCATGGCCTCTGGTCTGGCCGTGGTGACCACGGCTGTGGGCGGCATCCCGGAGGTGGCCCACGGCGCGGCGGTCCTGGTGGATCCGGGCCGACCGGGCGACCTGGCCGCGGGATTGATCGCCGTCCTGACCGATCCGGCGCGCCGGGGAACCCTGGGGCGGGCCGCCCAACAGCGGATCGCCGAGCGCTACGACAGCCAAAAGGTCGGTCTTCGGCTGGCCGAGATCTACGACGAGGTGACCGGACTTGGCCGGACTTAAAGTAATACTTAAACATGCCGTGCTCCGGCCGGTCCTGGAGACGGCCTGGCGCCTGGGGCTGATCGACCTGACGGGTCACCGGCGCCTGGCCGGCCGGGTGGCGGTGCTGATGTATCACCGCCTGGTGCCCGACCAGGGACCAGCCGCGGACGACCCGGACCGGTTCAATCCCATGACCGACACCCTGACCATCTCCCGCTTTTCCGCCCAGATGAGGTGGCTGGCCCGCCGCGCCACGGTCATCGGCCTGGAAGACCTGGCCGAGATCATGCTTAACGGCCGAACTCCGCCGCGCAATGCGGTGTTGATCACCTTTGACGACGGGTGGCAAGACACCTTCCTGCGGGCCGCGCCGATCATCAATGACCTGGGGCTCAGGGCGGCCGTGTTCGTGTCCGTGGACGCCGTGGAGGAGCGCCGGCCCCTGCTGGTGGACGAGCTGACCTGGATCCTGCAGCACCATCACCTGATCCTCGATCGAGGCGATACCCCCGAGGAGATAAGGAGGCTGGGTCAAGGACTGGACCCCGACCGGCCGGAGACGTTTCACCGGGCGGTGACCGGGGCCACCTGGTGGCTAAAAAACCTGGACCCCGGCTACCAGCGTACGATCCTCGGCCGTCTCCGAACGGCGGTCCCCGAGGGCCGGGATTACTATGACCGGCTCTATCTGACCTGGGACCAACTCGGTCAACTGGCCGCCCTGGGCTGGGACGTGGGCTCCCACGGCCTGAGCCACCCCAACCTCAGCGTCCTGGGCGAGGCCGACCTGGACCGGGAACTGGGCCGGTCGCGGGAGATCGTCGGCGACCGCTTGGGCCGGCCGGTGGACGCGTTCTGCTACCCGTACGGCGACCTGGGCGCCCGAGTGGCCGCGGCCGTGGCCCGGGCCGGATACGGCCTGGCCTTCAGCACCCGGCCCGGCTTGACCGGCCCGGACGACGATCCATTGGCCCTGCCGCGCATCAGCACCGGCGGCCCGAAACTGGCCTCCTTCGCGGCCAAGGTCTACGGACTGAGACGATGAATCCGGTCTGGACCCTGAGACGGCTGTCCCTGATGAGCCCCGGCGAGATCCGGTGGCGGGTGCGGCGCCGGGCGGCCCATCGCCGGCTGGAACGCCGTTATCAGGACCTGGCCGCGTCGGAGAAGGTGGGCCAATTCGTCCGGGAGTTGGGCTTTCACTCCCCGGCCGCGTTATCCGCGAAGTTCCACGAACACCTCAGCACCCGGCTCTGGCCCCATGACGAGGCCGAGGCGGCCAAGGAATTCGGGCGGCGGTTCGACGTCAAAGGCCTGGTGGACGAGGCGGCGACGATCGTCCTCGAGGGACCGACCGTTTTCGGTCATCCGGTCCGGGACCGTAACATCGACTGGCACCGCGACCCCCGAACGGGCCGCCGCTGGCCGCGCCGGTTCTGCCACCGCATCGACCCCAACGATGCTTCGGTGGGCGGCATCGTCTTCACCTGGGAACTCAACCGCCAGTTGCACCTCTACACCCTGGCCGTGGCGTCCCTGGTCACGGGCGATGAAAAATTCGCCCGGGTCGGGGCCGAGCACCTGGCCTCCTGGCTCGACCAGAACCCGCCGTTCGTGGGGATCAACTGGCTGAGCCCGCTGGAGATGGCCCTGCGGGCCGGGACCTGGCTGTGGTTCTTGAGGCTGACCCACCAGGTGGTCCCGATCGAGCCTGAGTTGCTGGCCCGGCTGCTCTATGCGATCAGCCTGCAGATGAACGCCGTGGCCGTGGACCGGGCCCGCTACTCCTCGGCCAACAATCACCTCCTGGGCGAGGCCTGGGGCCTGTTCCTGGTGGGGGTGTGCTGCCCGCTGCTGCCCGGGGCGCGTCACTGGCTGGGCTTGGGTCGCGACCTCCTGGCCGTCGAGGCCTTTCGGCAGATCGCCCCGGACGGCGTGGGACGCGAGCAGACCAACCGCTACCTGGCCTTTGACTTCGATTTGTTGCTCTCGGCCCACCTGCTGGCCCGAGACAACCGCATCCTGATCCATACCGGCCTGGACCGCCACCTGGAGCAGATCGCCGACTTCTTCCGCCACCAGATGGACAAAAACGGCCTACTGCCCGACATCGGCGACAACGCCGACGGACGGGTCTTCGGCTTCACCGATCCGGGGGACCGGATTTACACCGAGGTCCTGACCTCGGCCGCCCTGCTCAGCCGGCGGGCCGAGTTCAAGGCCGGGCCGGAACCGGATCAGAAAAACTTCTGGCTGTTCGGCCCCCGGGCGGGGGACGAGTTGGCGGCCCTGCCCCCCAGCCTGCACCTGGCCCGCTCCAAACTCTTTCCCGACGGCGGCTACGCCGTGCTCCGGCACCACAAAGGCGACCGGGAAATAGTGGCCGTGGTGGACATCGGTCCCCTGGGCTATTTGTCGATCTGCGCCCACGGTCACGCCGACGCCCTGGCGGTGAACCTGAGCCTTGACGGCCGGCCAATGCTCGTCGACCCGGGGACATATCTCTACCACGGCGGCGGGGCGTGGCGGGACTACTTCCGCTCGACCGCGGCCCACAACACCGCCCGGGTGGACGGCCGGGACCAGTCGGTCATGGGCGGGCCTTTCCTCTGGCTCAGGAAGGGCCAAACCGTTCTCGACTCCTTCGAGACCTCGGCGGCCGGTGATCGCGTCCAGGCCCATCACACCGGTCTCCCGCGGGGGGTCGTCCACCAGCGGACCGTCGAACTGGACAAGGACCGTCTCCGCCTGACCCTGACCGACGTCTTCACCGGCCGGGGCGAGCACCGGGTCGAGCTGTTCTTCCACTTCCCGCCCGGGCTGCGCCTCGTGGCCGAGGGAAGTCATCGCTTCGACGTCCAGGGCCTTCCGAGCCGGGCGGAAGTGGACCTCGACCCCCGGGTCGAGGTCCGCACCGTCACCGGCCGAGAGGCGCCGCCCCTGGGCTGGTTTTCCGACCGTTTCGGCCGGAAGACACAGACCACGACCCTGGTCGCGTCCGTCGACTTCGTTGACGAGGCGTCCCTGACCACGTCCATTAGCCGCTTGTCAAGCCCGGCGGCCCCTGATAACATGATTCGAGGCCCTCGCCCCGGCGACGCGACCTAACCCATAGGAGCCCTCCATTGAACATCAGCGTCTTCGGCCTGGGTTACGTCGGGTGCGTCACCGCCGCCTGCCTGGCCCGCCACGGCCACCGCGTCATCGGCGTCGACGTCAATCAGGACAAGATCGACAGCCTCGATCGGGGCGTCTCCCCCATCGTCGAGGAAATGATCGGCGAACTGATCGCCGCCGGGCGCCAGGCCGGCCGCCTGTCGGCCACGGCCGACGCCGGGCGGGCCGTTCTGGAGACCGAACTGTCCCTGGTCTGCGTCGGCACTCCCAGTCTGGAAAACGGCGCCCCGGAAACTGGCTTTGTCGAGCGGGTGGCCGATGAAATCGGCCGGGCCTTGGCGGACAAGGACGCCTACCACACCGTGGCCGTCCGCTCGACCGTCCTGCCCGGCACCATCCGGGGCAAGGTCATCCCCCGTCTGGAGGCGGCCTCGGGCAAGGCGGCCGGCCCGGACTTCGGGGTCTGCTTCAACCCCGAGTTTCTGCGCGAGGGCTCATCGGTCCGGGACTTCGACCACCCGCCCAAAACGGTCATCGGCCAGTTGGACGAGCCGAGCGGTCGGGCCCTCAAGGAGATGTTCGCCCCGATCGACGCCCCGCTGTTCACCGTGCCCCTGGAAGTGGCCGAGATGGTCAAGTACACCGACAACGTCTTCCACGCCCTGAAGGTGACCTTTGCCAACGAGATCGGCCGGTTGTGCAAGGCCTTCAACGTGGACTCCCACCAGGTCATGAACATCTTCACCGCGGACACCAAACTCAACCTGTCGCCCAACTACCTGTGGCCCGGCTTCGCCTTCGGCGGGTCGTGCCTGCCCAAGGACACCCGGGCCGTCATCCAGGCGGCCCAAGAACACAACGTGGACCTGCCGATGATCTCTCACATCCTGCCCAGCAACGAGGGGCAGATCAGGGAGGCGTTCAAGCTGATCCTCAAGACCGGGAAGCAGAAGATCGGTTTTCTGGGCTTCGCGTTCAAGGGCGGAACCGACGATCTGCGGGAGTCACCGGTGGTGCTCCTCATCGAGGCCCTGCTGGGCAAAGGCAAGGACATCCTGGCCTACGACGAAAACGTGTCCCTGGCCAGGCTGGTCGGCTCGAACCTGGCCTTCATCGAACAGGTCCTGCCCCACATCGGCCGGCTCATGGCCGATTCCATCGCGGCGGTCGTGGATTACGCCGAGGTGATCGTCGTCGGTAACTTCCATCCCGACTTCGCCCCCACTTTGCACCGGCTCCGGGCCGACCAGACCATCGTCGATCTGGTGCGGGTCGTCGATCAGCCGCCTGAAAACGTCGTCGAGTACCATGGCCTCAGCTGGTAGGGTCCTGATCATCGTCGAGAATTTGCCGCTCCCCTTTGACCGGCGGGTGTGGCTCGAGGCCCGGACCCTGACCGAGAACGGCTACCTGGTCTCGGCCATCTGCCCCACGGGCCGGGGTTACGACCAACCCTATGAGTTCCGGGACGGCGTCCACATCTACCGCCACCCCCTGCCGGTCGAAGGGGCCGGGCCCATGTCCTACGCCCGGGAGTACTCGGCCGCGCTGTGGCACCAGTTCCGGCTGGCGTTTTTGATCTATCATCGCCACGGCTTCGACGTGATCCAGGCCTGCAACCCGCCCGACGACATCTTTTTGGTGGCCCTGCCCTTCAAACTCTTGTGCGGGGTCAGGTTCATCTTCGACCACCACGACGTCAACCCGGAGCTGTACCGGGCCAAGTTCGGCCGACGCGACCTGTTCCACGCCCTGATGAAGAGTCTCGAGCGGTGGACCTTCCGTTTAGCCGACGTGTCCATCGCCACCAATCTGTCCTACCGGCAGGTGGCCGTCGACCGGGGCAGGATGAGACCCGAGGACGTGTTCGTGGTCCGCTCGGGGCCGAAAAGGGAGAGCATCCCGGTCCCGCGGCCCGATCCCGACCTGAAACGCGGCCGAAGACACCTGGTGGCCTACGTCGGGGTCATGGCCAAGCAGGACGGCCTGGACCTGTTGCTTCGGGCCGCCCGGCACGTGGTCCACGACCGGGGCAGGTCAGACGTCGCCTTCACGCTGATGGGCTCGGGCCCGGAGTTCCACGAACTGGTGCGCCTGGCCGCCGAACTGGGACTGACCGATCACGTCCGGTTCACCGGCCGCGTCCCGGACGAGGAGTTATGGCGAATCCTGGCCACGGCCGACGTGTGCGTCGATCCGGACGTGGTCAGCCCGATGAACGACATGTCGACCATGAACAAGATCATGGAGTACATGGCCTTCAGCAAGCCGATCGTCATGTTCGATCTGAGGGAGCACAAGTTCTCGGCCCAACAGGCCGGGGTCTGCGCCCGGCCCAACGACCCGTCGGATCTGGGCGACAAGATCATCGAGCTGCTGGACGATCCCGCCCGGCGCGAGGCCATGGGGGCCTTTGGCCGAAAACGCTTCCTGGAGGAGCTTTCCTGGGAGCATTCGATACCTCACCTCCTGGCCGCCTACCGGCGGGCCTTGGGCAATTGAGGGCCGGCGAAGCGATGCGACAAGACAAGGTCTCCTTGGCCATGCTCCGGATCCTGGACGCGATCTTCGTGGCCGTGGCCTTTTGGCTGGCCTATCAACTGCGGCTGGCCCTGCCCGAGCATCTGCCTCTGTTGGGCAAGCTCAAGAAATTCGGCGACGACCCCGTCGTCCTGACCGAGTCCTGGCAGGCCCTGGCCATGATCATCGTCTCCTGGTGGATTCTGCTCAATTTGACCGGCGTCTACTCCCGGGCGTCCCGGACCCGTCTGGCCTCGCTGTTCTTCAGCCTGCTCAAGACCAATATCCTGGGGATCTTCATCCTCGGCGCGGCGGCGTTCATCTTCCGCCTGTCTTCGGTGTCCCGTCTGATGATCCTGTTCTTTGTCGTGCTGAATTTTTCGATCCTGTTTATCGAGAAGTGGGTCGTCTACTGGCTGCTCAACCGCTTTGCCGTGACCCGGCAGCCCTTGGACCACATCCTGATCGTCGGCACCAACGATCAGGTCAACCGGTTCGTCCAACGCCTGGCGTCCCGACCCGAGGAGGCCGTCCGACTCGTCGGCCTGGTCAGCTGGTCGCTGGCCGACGTGGGCCGGGAGATATTCGGCTTCCCCATCCTGGGAACGGTCCATCACCTGGACCAAATCCTGTCCTCGCGGGCCGTGGACGAGGTGATCGTCATCCAGCCGGGGCGGAAGGTGGATGACCTGGAGACGGTGGCCCTGCTCTGCGAGGAGGTCGGCATCAAAACCTCGATCGTGGCCAACTTGTTCGACCTGGCCATCTCCCGGACCAGGTTTCGTTACCTGGCCGGCGTGCCCATGATCACCTACACCACCACCCCCATTGACGAGTGGGGGTTGTTCTTCAAGCGTATGCTGGATCTGTTCGCCTCGGCCCTGGGTTTGCTGCTGCTCTGGCCGTTGTTCGTGGTGGCGGCCGTCCTCATCAAGCTCGACTCGCCGGGGCCGGTCTTCTTCACCCAGACCCGCAGCGGTCTCAACGGGCGGGAGTTCACGCTATTCAAGTTCCGGTCCATGGTCCCCGACGCCGAAGAGCAACAAAGCCAACTGGCCACCTTCAACGAGATGGGCGGTCCGACCTTCAAGATGACGGACGATCCCCGGGTGACCTGGATCGGCAAATTCATACGCAAGACCTCCATCGACGAGTTGCCGCAGTTGTTCAACGTCCTCAAGGGGGAGATGAGTCTCGTCGGTCCGCGCCCGCCGCTGCCCGGGGAAGTGGCCCAGTATGAACGTTGGCAGAGGCGCCGCCTGTCGGTCCGGCCGGGCATCACTTGTATCTGGCAGGTCAGCGGCCGCAACCAGATCGACTTCGACGAGTGGATGCGACTCGATCTGCAGTATATCGACTCCTGGTCATTCATGCTCGACATCAAGATCCTCGTCAGAACCTTGGCCGCCGTGCTGTCCACCAAGGGGGCCTCCTAACGAGGCGACCACCCGAGCCACGGGGGGAAAGATTGATCATGGGCATCAGAAAGTTTCTCAAGACACTCATCACCCTCGGTCGGCACGACGCCTACGAGGCCGGTATCGCCCTGTACAACCAGGGTCAGTACGAGGAAGCCCTGGCCCGGCTCTCCGAGTGCACCCACACCAGCCAGCATCCGGGGTCGCTGCACGGCAATCTGGCCTCCTTCTATTCGGGGCTGGCCCTGAGGAACCTGGGCATCCTCGCTCTCTACGCCGGAAAGTACCAAGGAGCGGTCGATTACTTCCGCCGCTCGGCCTCGTTCAACCCGAACCACTTCGGCGTCTACAATTACCTGGGCGTCTGTCACAACAACCTCGGCCAGTACGACCAGGCCATGGAGGCCTTCCAGAAGGCCATTCGCATCAACCCCGGGGTGGCCTCGGTCAAGCTCAAGCTGGCCATCGTCTTCTACAATCTGCAGCGGCACGACCAGGCCATTAAGACCCTCCGGGAAACCATCGAGAAGCACCCCGGCTGGGCCGACATGCGCTATCACCTCGGGCTGATGCAGGCCAGCCGCGGATGCGTCGAGGACGGCATCGCCGAACTGCGCCAGGCCCTCAAGACCAACCCCCTCTACATCAACGCCCGGATAAAATTGGGCATCCTCCTGGGCGTGTCGGCCCGGTTCGAAGAGGCCGTCGAGCACCTGCGGTTCGTGCTCGACCGCCATCCCGACTACGCCGACGTGCACTACCACGCCGGGCTGTTCCTGGCCAGCATGGACCGGCTCGACGAGGCCGAGAACGCGTTTAGCCGAGCCGTGGAAATCAGCCCCACCTACACCGAGGCCCTGATCAAGCGGGGCATCGTCCAGGGCCGTCGTGGCCAAATGGATGAAGCCCTGGCCTCCTTCGAGTCGGCCCTGGCCTCGAAACCGACCGATATCGACGCCGACTTCCTGGTGACCTACATCAACAAGCTGCGCGAGCAGACCGCCGACCGGGAAAACGCCGACGCGTTCGCCGGGCTGATGGATGAGTTCTACATGCAGGCCTCCGCCCAGTTGACCAATCGCATCCAGATCAACCCCGACTTCTCGGAGATCATCCACCTGTTCTCGCCTCAGACCGACTCGGCCTTGTACGACACCTTCATCAAGCTCTACAGCGACGCCGTGCGCAAACAGCCGCGTTTCGCCGACCTTCGCAATCACCTCGGACAGTTCTACCACCGCACCGGCCAGCTCGACGAGGCGGCCGAACAGTTCGCCGCCGCCCTGGACATAAATCCCGACTTCGTCAAGGCCCGCATCAACTACTTCAAGGTCCTCCGGGATCAGAAGAAGACCGATCAGGCCGCACGGCACATCCATCAACTCCTCGAGGCGGGCGTCAGGTATCCCGACCTCCTGCTGGAACTGGGGCGTATCCAGCGGCGCCAGAAGCAATACCACCCGGCCCTCGAGTCCATCGACGGCGCCCTCGAGCTCAACCCCGATTACGCCCCGGCCCACCTCGACAAGGCCAGCGTCCTGGAGAAGATGAGACTCTTCGATGAGGCCATCGACAGCCTCCACCGGGCGGCCCAACTCGACCCCGAACTCCTGCCCGCCGATGAACTCGAGGCCAGACTGGATCTCATCAGGCAACGGGAGGACCCGGGCCCGCCATGAGTTTCGTCGCTGATCTCCACGTTCACTCCCACCTTTCCCGGGCCACGGCCAAGAACTGTGATCTGCCCCACCTCGAGCTGTGGGCCAGGCGCAAGGGCGTCACCCTGCTCGGCACCGGCGATTTCACCCATCCTGCCTGGCTGGACGAGATCCGAAACCACTTGGTCCCGGAGGGCAACGGCCTGCTGCG
>JAHJDS010000319.1 GCA_018812395.1 Pseudomonadota bacterium | reverse complement strand
CTTGGGCTCCCTTTCCCGGGCCAGAAAAGGCCCGGCAAAGCTCGCGGAAAAACTGTGGTAAAAAATGTCCGTTGCGATCGGCTCGATTAATTGGTGATCACCGGAACCAGAGAAGGATGAAAGGACCATGACCTCCAAAACGCCTCAACCAGTAAGCCGACAAACCGAAACCGGAAAATCAGAAAAGTGGCTGAAGATGAAGGAATTGGCCATTGCCACCGGGCTTCCCAAATCCACCATACACTACTACGCGCAAGAAGGTTTGCTGCCGGAGCCGACCAAGACGAGCCCGAACATGGCCTACTATCACCCCTCTTGCGTGGAACGGATTCTGTTCATCAAGGAAGTCCAGGCGGAACGCAATCTGCCCTTGAAGGCCATCAAGCGGCTGCTCATGGAAAAGGACCAGGGGCGGGAAATCACGCCGCTGCTGGAATTGCAGGAAGTCCTTTTCGGCCGACGCAACCGCCACCGGGTGAGCACGTCCGAGTTCAGACAGTTGACCGAGCTTACCAGCGCCCAGTTGAAGCGGGTCATTTCGGCCGGGGTGGTGATTCCCATGGAGGACGGCCGGTTCGACCATAAAGACATCGAAATCGGCCGCCTGATTCGCCGAGCCATCGACCTGGGCCTCAATCCCGAACAATGGTCATTCCTCAACCAGTTGGGACAACCGATCATCGACCAGCAGTTGGCCTATCGTTATCGACAAACCAAGGACCTGCCCTTTGATGAAGACACCGTGCTGACCAAGGAGATAGCCACCTTTATGTGGGCCGTAACCCCTTACATTCTGGAGCGGATCATGCAGCGTCGTCTCATCAAGATCAGAGGGCTGAAAGATCCCTCGATTCGACCTGATGAAAAGACGTCCCCGGGCCGGGGGGACGATGGGCCTGATGAATAGCGGCTTGTCGGACCATGTTGCAGCGACAAGCTCATGTTTTCAGTCCAGGATTATCCGGGAACTTTTTTTTTAGCGGGGGGAATCATGTCGGATAAAAAACCGGTCTCCGGAGTGGACAATGTCAGGGCTCTGGAAACTAAACCCTGGGATGAGGTCGCTCCGGCTCGAAGCACCTATGAACTTCTGGCCGCGGCGGCCGCCAGATGGCCGGACAAGACGGCCATCACCTTTCTGCCCACCGGCGCCCTTGACGAAGAACCGGTTCGCATCACCTTCCGGCAAATGATGGGCCGGATCCACCAGGCGGCCAACTTGTTCAATGCCCTGGGCGCCGGCCCGCAGGACGCCATCGCCTTCCTTTTACCGCTGCTGCCCCAAGCCCAGTTCACCCTTTGGGGGGCGGAGGCGGCCGGCATCGCCAATCCGATCAACTTCCTGCTCAGCCCCGATCAAATAGCGGATTTGTTGAACGCCGCCGAGGCCAAGGTGGTGGTGGCCTTGGGACCGAATCCCAATCTGGACGTCTGGCCGAAAGTCGAGAGTATTTTAGGCCGGGTCCCGAGCCTGAAGGCTGTGGTGCAGGTGGGCGGCTTCGGTGATGAAGCCAACGGGGTTTACTCATTCGATAAGACCATCGACCAATATTCCGCGGACGGGCTAACCAGTGGCCGGGAGTTTTCGAGCAGTGACATTGCCTCGTATTTCCACACCGGGGGTACGACCGGATCGCCGAAGCTGGCCCAACATACCCACGGCAACGAGGTCTGGGCCGCCTGGGCCCTGGCGAAAATGTGGAACGTCGTTCACGACGACGTGTTTTTATGCGGATTGCCGCTGTTCCACGTGGCCGGCGCCTTTTATGCCTCGTTGACTCCCCTGTCCCAAGGGGCCGAGATCGTCATTCCCTCGCCGGCCGGCATGCGGAACCCAATAGTGATTCAGAATACCTGGCGGCTGACCGAGAGATACGGGATAACCCAAGTCGGAGGCGTTCCGACGACAATTGTGTCTTTGAACCAGGTGCCGGTGAAAGACACGGACGTGTCCTCGATTAAATACGGCGTCACCGGGGGAGCGGCCTTACCGGTTCAGGTGGAGAAGGATTTTACGAACCAAATGGGCGTCAGGTTGCTCAAGATTTACGGGGCCACCGAGGCCACCGTGGTCATTACCGCTTCGCCTCCAGGGTCCGAGCAAAGATACGGCTCCGTCGGTATTCGTATGCCCTATGTGGATGTGGCGGTAGTCCGTCTGGGCACTGAAGGAACAACGAATGAATCCTGCGATTCCGGTCGGGTGGGTGCGGTGATGCTCAAGGGCCCGAACGTCTTCCCGGGGTACAAGGACGAGTCACAGAACGAGGGCACTCTGACCGAAGACGGTTGGCTGATCACCGGCGACCTGGGCCATTTGGACGAAGATGGTTTCCTGTTTCTGACCGGCCGGTCCAAGGACCTGATCATCCGCAGCGGCCATAACATCGATCCCGGCATCATCGAGGAGGTCTTAAACAGGCATCCGGCCGTGTCCCTGGCCGCAGCGGTCGGCAAACCGGACGAATACGCTGGTGAATTGCCGGTGGCCTATGTCCAGTTGGTCCCCGACGCCACGACCACGGCCGAGGAACTGCACGACTATGTAAGCCAAAACGTCTCCGAGAGACCGGCTCTGCCCAAGGAGGTGATAATCATCGACGCCATTCCCATGACCGCCGTGGGCAAGATATTCAAACCGCAACTGAAATGGGATCAGGCCCGGAAACACTTCACCGGGATTCTGTACTGGCTCAAAGATGATGGCCTGGAGTTATCGGTCGAAGTCGGGGAAAGTAAAACCCACGGAACCCTGTGTCGAGTCACCTTGTCCGGCAATCCATCCCGTCCCAGGGCGCTGGTAGAAGACGAAATCACGGCCTGTCTGAACAAGTACCCGTACATCAAATCAGAGGTCGTGTGGCAGTAGAACTTGTAAACCATCCGGCGCGCCTCGACCGGTCAGGCCGACCGGCTCTGATCGGACCTCGATAAGGTGGAGGAATCAGTGGACACGATTACCGGCCTGCTCGGCTGCCGCTACCCCGTGATCCAAGGGGCCATGGGAGTCATCAGCAATCCGGAACTGGTGGCGGCCGTATCAGAGGCCGGCGGTTTCGGCCTCCTGGCCACGGGCTTCATAACGGACCCCGATGAATTGATTCGGCAGATAGAAACGGTCAAGGCATTGACCGACAAGCCGTTCGGGGCGAACCTGATGCCGATGAACCCTTTGAGCCGGACCTATGCCGGGATAGTCGTGGACCGGGGCCTGAGGGGGGTGACCCTGTCCGCCGGATCTCCACGCCAGTTGGTGCCCTTTTTGAAGACCCATGGAGTCACGACGTTTCAGGTGGTGGCCAGCGTCTCCAATGCCTTGAAGGCCGAAGCCCTGGGGATAGACGCCGTTATCGCCGAAGGCATGGAATCCGGCGGAATCCAATCCAGAAACGGTGTCGGGACCATGGTCCTGGTGCCGGCCGTCGTCGACGCCGTGAAGGTACCGGTAGTCGCCGCCGGCGGAATTGCGGACTCGAGGGGATTCCGGGCGGCCATGGCCCTGGGGGCCAAGGGCGTCCAGATCGGCACGCGGTTCATTGCATCGGAGGAATGCATCGCCCATGAGAAGTTCAAGAGGGCCATTCTGAGGGCCGATGAAACGTCCACCTCGGTGGTGATAGACGGCCGGTTTGGATACCGAGTAATCACCTCCCAAGAGACCGCCTCGAAAACCCAGGAGACATCGAATGAACTACCCACTTCGATGGCCCGGCAGATGAGGGATTCCTGGGTCGGCGGCATGGAGGCGGGCGTTCCCTTTTCCGCCGGCCAGGTGGCCGGCCTGATAAGGCAAATCAAGCCCGTTAGCCAGATCATCAATGAATTGGTCGGCTGAGCGGGGCCCACTTCCCGGCCGTGGCCGCTCTCGTCGGGTGCGGCCGGCCGTCTTCGGGGCCGTGGGACTGGTGTTGTTCGCTGGGAAGTCTCGGAGAAGGACTTGGCCGCGGAGTGTTGCCCGGGGAATTGGACGTGCCGTGGCATGATAGTTTGACACCCATCTAATGGAGTGGGCCGGGTGGCCGGCCGTCAAGGGGGCGTTCATGGAAGAAGAAGTTCTGGCGCAAATCGCCTCGAGCCTGATCAAGGGTCAGGCACCCCGGGTTCAGGAACTGGTCCAGTCCTGCCTGGATCAGGGCGTTGCCCCGGAGACGATCATGGACCAAGGTCTGGTGTCGGCCATGAGCCTCATCGGTCGACGATTCAAAAAGGGCGAAATATACATGCCCGAAGTGATGATCGCCGCCCGGGCGATGAACGCCGGTCTGGCGATCCTGGACCCGGTCCTGAGCCAAAGCGATGTCGAGCCCCGGGGCAGACTGCTCCTGGGAACGGTCCGGGCCGATCTGCACGACGTGGGCAAGAACATGGTGTCGATGATGTTTCGGGGGGCCGGGTTCGAGGTCATTGACCTGGGTGTGGACGTGCCCGAGGCCCGGTTCGTCGAGGCCATGACCGAGCACTCGCTAGACGTGGTGGGGCTGTCGGCCCTGTTGACCATGACCATACCTCAACTCAAATCGACCATCGAGGCCATTGTCGCCGCCGGTCTGCGGGACCGGGCGATCGTCATGGTCGGCGGCGCGCCGGTGACCGAGGCCTACGCCCTGGAGATCGGGGCTGACGGTTGGGCCCCCGACGCCGCCTCGGCCGTGGACCGGGCCCTGGAACTGATGGCCTCGAGGAGGTGATCCATGGCTGAGATGACTTCTCGCGAACGGATCATGACCGCCTTCAGGCACCAGGAACCGGACCGGGTGCCCTTGTTCGCCTTTGCCGTGGACCCAAAATTCTTAAAGACCCTGGGCCGGGGCAACGCCCTGGATGCCTTTGACGTCTTGGGCCTGGACGCCTTCCCGATGCGGGTCCAGAGCTGGTGCGGCGGCACGCCCTTGATGGCCTCGCTTTTCATGGACATCCCGGAGGACCTTCAGACTGGTGGCGGCATTTTCGCCGGCTGGGACGGGGTGGACGAGTTCGGTCGGGTCTGGCGCCGGGGGTCATACATTGACGGGGCCCTCAAGACCAAGGAGGATGTGGACCGATTCATCCCGTCCCCAAGGCTCGAGGAGCGGGTGCCGGTCCGGTCCATGCAACGACTCCGGAGCCTCTATCCGGACAAGTGTTACGCCGTCAACGTCCATCTGGGCCCCTTCGGCCTGACCATGGAAAGCATGGGCTTCGAGCACTTCTTCCTGACGCTCTACGACGACCGGGACTTAATTAAACACGTCATCGATCGCCGCACCGACTGGTTAATCGAGGTCTGCCGGCGGGCCCAGGAACTGGGAGCCGACTTCGTGGTCATGGGCGACGACGTAGCCTTCAAGGGCGCGACCTTCGTTTCACCCGATGACTTCAGGGAGCTGGCCATCCCCGGTTTTCGACGCATCGCCGCGGCCCTGGACATCCCGGTGATCTGGCATTCGGACGGCTTTGTCGAGCCGCTGATCGATATGGCCCTCGAGGCCGGGCTGGCTGGAATGCATGCCCTCGAACCACCGGCCGGAAACGACCTGGGAAGGATCAAGCAGAACTTCGGAGACCGGATAATCATCGTCGGTAACGTTGATTGCGCCACCGTGCTGACCACAAACGACCTGGACTTGGTGCGGGCCGATGTTGACCGTTGCCTCAAGGCGGCGAAGGCCGGCGGCGGGTTCATGCTGGCCTCCAGCAACTCCCTGCACCATGCCTGCACAGTCGAGGCCGTCGTCGAAATGTATCGCTACGCTAAAAAGGCGGGGCGATATTGATAGCTAGTTGATTTCATGAGGATTAGAAGAAGATGCCGGGTGGATGTATTCAGAGAGTACGGCAATATTGGGGCTGACTATTAGTTATGTTTCAGGTCCCGTTTGGTCTTGAGCGGTTGGCGTTGTACCACCTGCGTATGGCCAGGGTTCGCTGCTTCAGCCTGGTCCGGCGCTCGGGGATCGATTCCCCCCCGTCTAAAGTATTTCTCAGCCGGGGTCCTAAGGCTGGGACCTCATGATAACACCCATATCTGTAGCCGTCCTTGCCAATGCGCCGTCACCGAGCGGCGGTCTTGGCAGTACAGTGGCTTCGGTAGGACCGGAAGGAGACT
Organism: Pseudomonadota bacterium; assembly: GCA_018812395.1. Classification (GTDB taxonomy): domain Bacteria; phylum Desulfobacterota; class Desulfarculia; order Desulfarculales; family JAHJDS01; genus JAHJDS01. The sequence goes on along the minus strand of JAHJDS010000319.1, from coordinate 3,024 downwards.
TGGGACATCGATCCGCCAGAACTGATAAGGGCCACTTGTCAAATAATGAGATATGGAATCCCTCCCTTGAGTCCGACCTCTCGCTGAAAATTCAATATAGTGGCCCACTCCATCGACTACCGAGCTTTTCCGTGATTTCCATCGAGGTGAAGTCAGGCAAACCGGCGCGGCAATTTGAACACGACCGTCATCCCGGACAAAAGAATCCTGATCACCGGATCGGGCGGGGCCAATGACGTGATGTCAGCGGCCCGGGAGGTGGTGGTCGTCATGCCCCAGTCCCGGGAGCGGTTCGTCCCTGAACTTCCGTTCGTCACCAGCCCCGGCGCCGCGGTCAAGGCCCTGGTGTCCGACCTGGGGGTTTTCGAAAAACTGGGTGAAGATCCCGAGTTCACCTTGACCGGCTATTTCGAGGACCAGTCCCCCGGGGGAAAAGAGGCGGCCATCGGCCGGATCAAGGCCCGATGCGGGTGGAATTTGCGGATCGCCCACGATCCGGACCAGTTGGCGCTACCCCGGGCCGAGGACCTGGCCACCCTGCGCCTGTTCGACCCGGACCGCCACTTCCTGAAGGATTGACCGCCGGGCGCTCCGGGGTCCGGTCAGCGGAACCGATGCGATCGGCACCGATTCAGGCGGGAACCCCCGGAGGATTAACCCACTTCAACCCCAGGAGTTGGCCATGACCGTCCAACCCGTTCCCCCGGGACGCGATTGACCCTGACGCCCATCAATGCTATCATCCGCCGGCCGTGACATTTGAAAGGTCTGGGAGCGGAGAATTGAAGATAGCGGAGCGGACGTTGCAGGCTGGGTCGATCCGCGGCGCCGGCTTGGTCCGGCGTTTCGACCTGCCCGGGTCGGGCCCGAGCATCACTCAGATCACCACTTTCTGCCCCGATGATTTCGGACCCGGGCACACCAACCTCTACCTCATCGAAAGCAATCGGATGATCCTGGTCGACACCGGGGTGCCCACCCGGCTGATCGCGCCCCTGTTTTACTCTCGGTTCGGTCGCCGGATTCCGCCCGAGGTCGAGGCCTTGCCCCCGGATTTGAATGAACGGATTCTAGCCCGGGGCTTGGAACTGGCCGGCCGGACTTGGGACGATCTGGACCTCCTGGTCCTGTCCCACGGGCATGGGGACCACTTCCTCCTGGGGGACCACATCGTCGGTCAAAGCGGGGCCCGGGTGGCGGCCCACGTGCTCGATACGCCGTTCATCTGCAATCCCTGGTCGACGTTGATGATGTGGTCCACGAGTGGGCAACAGGCTCGGTCCTTGGGGATGCCCCAGAACAAGGTCATGAACGCATCACAGGCCTTGAGCCTGCAGCGCCAGACCATGAATCTGTCCCTTAAGGTCGATCTTCCGATATTCGAGGAAGGCCCGCTCGAGCCCGGTTACTCAGTTTCCGGCGTCCGGGTCAAGCACCTGCCTGGGCATTCTCCGGGTAGCATCGGATTGATCGTCGGCGATGATGGCCCCGATCAGGTCCTCCTTCCCGGTGACGTTCTTCTCGACCCGATCACGCCCATCCCCACCGATCTGCTGGCCTACCTGCGAACGTTGGAGGATCTGGAGAACATGGGGGAGTTCGCCCTGGCCCTGCCGGCCCACGGCGACGAGATTGCCGACGTCAAGGCCAGGGCAGCCTTTCTCAGGGAGCATCATCGCCGCCGGCTGGGGCTGACCCACCACGTCTGCTGTCGGCCAGCCTCGATCTGGGACGTGGCCGTAACCGATGGCTATTTCGATGTCCCGGTCGATCCGGGCGAATTCAACTTCTTGGCCGGCTGGGAGGCCATGATTCACGTGGTACTGCTGAGCATGGTCGGGGGCGTGCAGCGTTGTGATATCCGGGATGGGGTTCATTATTTCCAGGCTAGCCATGAGCCGTTCGAGGCGGTTTACGACCGGCTCAGGGAACTTGTCAGAGACAGGGCCATCATACCCTTGGCAAGGTTCTGAATATGTATCCCCTCTCTTGATTACCGCCCGCCTCCGACAAGTCAAGACACTGGCCCATTCCCCTGAAGCTTCGAAGACCATGCTTTAATCAAGATTCCATCCCAGTCTATTGGCCTGCCCACCAGCGTTTTCTGCTCCTACCGCCTCGCCATCCATTTCAGGCATGCATCCTTGGTGGTCACCCAACGGCGGCCGATCTTCTTCACATCCAGACGGCCCGCCTTGATCTCCGGCCTGAGGACCCGACGGCTCAGCCCCGTGTACGATTCGATCTCATCCCACCCCGACAGAAACGACTCCCGCTCCATGATGATCCGTTTCTTCCTCGGCATTTCTTCTTGACTCCGCTTTTTGGTCTCGTTAACCTCCTATTAAATATTGAGGGTTCCTGAGTTCCTGGGCCTGGCTGTTGCCTCAGCCGGGCCCTGTTCCGTTTACAGCGGCACCCGTTCCGGGCGCTCGCATTCTATTGAAGCCGACCCAGTGTGTCATGTGAAACGTGACGGAGTTCGTCAAGGGTTAGTAGACCCCCTGTCAGGTCAGTTGTTGGTTGACCAACACTCATGCCGCGGCCTCCTGCAGCCGGCCCCATCGTCGCCAGTTCCGCCGCCACTGGCGCGGCAGGTCGTCGATCCACTCGTTGATCCAGGGGATGAGGGTCTGCAGCCGCTGGCCGGGGATCCTGCGCATAGGGTAGCGCAGCAGCAGGTGCCGCAGGGTCTTGGCGTCCACCCCGAGGTAGTTGCGGACCTCTGCCAGACCGTCGAGCAGCTTGTCGGCCCGGATCACCCCGGCCTGTAGCATGGCCCGGGCCAGGCGGCCCTCGAGCGCGATCAGCCTCTGAGACTGCTCGATGGCCAGACGCCTCGTGGTCCCGCCCGGACTGGCGTAGACCTTGATCAGGAGTTGCAGTTCGTCACGGTTGAGCAGAGGTTGATGACGGCGGCCTTGGCCGTCTATCCAGGAATCTGTCCGGAGCAAGCGACCAATCACGCCGATCAGCAGCAGAACGTCGTGATAGGACTCAGTGCTGGGGACCCGCGTGGCCATT
>JAHJDS010000318.1 GCA_018812395.1 Pseudomonadota bacterium | reverse complement strand
TCCACTCGAAAACCTGCTGGACTCCGGCTCCTCGGACACGGTCGAGATGGAGATGGAGGCCCTGGGCCGCTTCTTTCTGGTCCGCTGCACGCCGATGCATGACGAGGACGGCCGCGTGGTCCGGGTCATTCACATCGCCACGGACATCACCGAGCGCCGGCAGGCCGAGGAGGCCCTGCGCGACAGCGAGGAGCGTTCCCGGGCCCTGCTGAACGCCTTCCCGGACATCGCCGTCCTGGTGGACACCGACTTTCGTTACCTGGCCGCCAACGAGCCGGCGGCCGAGGCGCTCGGCATGAGACCCCGGGACATGTTGGGCCGGCGGGTTGAAGACCTCCTGCCGGCCGGGGCGGGCGCCGGCCGGGCGGCCCGGGGTCGAGAGGTGCTGCGCACGGGCGAGCCGGTGGAATTCGAAGACGAAATGTTCGGCCGGAATTTTGTCAACAGCGCCTATCCGGTGTTCGACGACAAGGGCGAGGTCTCCGGCTTGGCCGTTTTTTGTCAGGACATCACCGAGCGCCGGCGGCTCGAGGAGCAACTCCGGCAGTCCCAGAAGATGGAGGCCATCGGCCAACTGGCCGCGGGCATCGCCCATGAATTCAACAACCTGATGGCCGTGGTCATCAACTACAGCGACTTGGCCGGGGAAGGGCTCCGTCCCGGCGACCCGGCCCTCGACGATCTGAGGCATATAAAAATCGCCGGTGAACGGGCCGCGACGCTGACCAAGCAGATCCTGACCTTCAGCCGACGGCAGATCATCGCGCCCCGGGTCCTGGACCTCAACCGGATCGTGCTCGGACAAGAAAGGATGCTGCGCCGGGTGGTGGGCGAGAACGTCGAGCTGGTGACCCGTCTCGACCCGGATCTCGGCGGCGTCAAGGCGGATCCCGGCCAACTGGAGCAAGTGTTGATCAACCTGGCCCTCAACGCCCGGGACGCCATGCCCCAGGGCGGCCGGCTGGTCATGTCCACGTCGAACGTCGACCTGGACGAGGGCGTCACCAACCACGACCTGGACGCGGAATTGACCCCCGGCCGGTACGTGAGGCTGAGCGTGGAGGACACCGGGACGGGCATTGACCCGGAAATCCTTCCCAAAATATTCGACCCGTTCTTCACCACCAAGGACCGGGCCACGCACAACGGTCTGGGCCTGTCCACGGTCTACGGCATGGTCACCCAGGCCGGCGGCGGCCTCAAAGTCGAGAACGAACCGGGTCGGGGAGCCACGTTCCACCTCTACCTGCCGCCCAGCGACGAGCCGGTCGACCGGTCGGAGGACGCCCCGCCGCCGGCCTGGCCCCTGGAAACGATCCTGGTGGTCGAGGACGAACCCATGGTCCGGAAAATGATTCGCCGGGTCCTCGAGACCACGGGCTACCGGGTCCTGTCAGCGGCCAACGGACAGGAGGCCCTGGCCTCGGCCGAGCGTCACGGCCGGGAAATACACTTGCTCCTGACCGACGTGGTCATGCCCGGGGAGAGCGGCCCCCGGGTGGCCGCCCGCCTCAAAACGGGCCACCCGGGACTCAAGGTCATCTACGTGTCGGGCTATCCGGAAGACATCGTCGTCAGACACGGCGTCTTTCCGGGCGAGGTCCATTTGATCTCCAAGCCGTTCTCGCCCGAGGACCTGGTGCGTAAGATCAGACGGGTCCTGGACAAGACGGGCTGATCGATCCCAGACCCTGGACGCCGCCGACCCGGCCCTCACCGACGCCCCGGCCGGGTTTGTTTGGGGCGCCTCTGTAATCCCGCCGGAACCGATATTCAGTCAACATTCGCCTTCCTCGTCCGTCGTTCGGCCGCGGCATTGACAAGGCCGACCGGAATGGGGTGTAATGCTCCCCACCGTCGATCCAATCGAACATCCATTAAACGCTTGCCAACCAGGGAGAGTCCTTCATGTCAGGAGATCTTTTTCGCGAGCTGCAGCAACAACTGGATCAATACGCCGTTGGATTTCCAGCCACGGATTCCGGGGTCGAGATCGAGATTCTGAAAAAGTTGTACACGCCCGAGGAGGCCGAGATGTTCCTCGACCTGAGCCTCCTGTTGCAGAGCCCGACCGAGGTGGCGGCGCGGACGGGTCGTCAGGCGTCGGAGGTGGCCGGTCTGCTGGAGCGGATGGCCGACAAGGGCCTGGTGTTTCGCCTGCGTCGGGGCGCGGAGGCCAAGTATGGCGCCGCACCGTTTGTCGTCGGCATCTTCGAGTACCAACTGCCCGATATGGACCGGGAGTTCGCCGAGCTGGTCGAGCGGTACTTCGAAGAGGCCTTCGGCCTTCAGATGGCCGCCCACAAGGCCCCGATGCGGCCCATTCCGGTCGGCCGCTCGGTGGACGTTACCTGGCCGGTGGCCCCCTACGAGGACGCCCGAAAAATATTCAAGGGCAAGGACCCCATCGCCGTGGCCGAGTGTATCTGCCGCAAGGGCCAGGATCTGTTGGACCAGGGCTGCGACAAGCCTGGGGAGGTCTGCCTGATGATGGGCGCCCATGCCGAGTACTACCTGGACCGGGGCATGGCCCGACGGATCAGCTATGAGGAGGCCATGAAGATCCTGGACGAGTGCGACGAGGCCGGATTGGTGCCCCAGCCCTTTGCCGCCCAAAACGCCGGCGGCATGTGCAACTGCTGCGGCGATTGCTGCGGCATCCTGCGGGCCATCAAGAAGCACCCCCGCCCGGCGGACATGGTCTTTTCCGGTTACCTCGCCCGGGTGGACGAGGATCTGTGCGCGGCCTGCGAGACCTGCCTGGATCGCTGCCAGATGGAGGCGATCGTGGTCGACGACTTCGCCATCGTGGACGAAGCCCGGTGTATCGGCTGCGGATTGTGCGTGACCACCTGCCCGGCGGAGGCCATGTGCCTCGAACCCAAGCCCGAGGAGGAGCGGGACGTCCCGCCGGCCCAGCCCCAGGAGTTGATGATGCGCTGGTCCTCCCGGCGGGGGACGTCCCTGGCGCCCCTCCGGATGACCAAGTCCTGAGCGGCAAAGGGGTGTCGTCGACCGATCCCCGGGGGGATTCGTCTCACCTCGGCGGGCGCCTCCGGGGTGGGGGCTCGTCAATGGGGGCGGGGACCCGGGTCGCGGCCCGACCTCCATCGCCTTGACCAAGGGTGCCGGACGCGGACGCGGGACGTTCGGGGATGGAATTGAATATTAGATAACGGATTGGTATTATATTGACAGGTCTCCCCGGATGGCTGGTTCACGTTCGGGGGGAAGGACCAAGGCTCGTTTCCAAGCAACAGCTCCGGTGGGGGGCCGGTATATTTGGACCGGCGGCCCCGGCGGGGTTCACCCGGCATCGAATACGCCGTCTCCGCGCCACGCGGCCTCTGGTGGCTGACCGCCGGCGGGGTCACCCCCGTGAAGCTGGAGCGGCACCCTTGTTTTCCGGTCACCTGTCTCGCTCCGGGGCGAGTCCGGCCATTTCGGCCGGGCGAGAGAGGAAAAAGCGCCGATGATCTCCTGGCTGCCGTCGCTGGCGACCACGGTCATCGCCATGGGCGTGGCGTTGTACCTCTGGCAACGCCGGTCCGTGGTCGGGGCCGGACCGCTCATGGCGCTGATGGTGGCCGTGGCTTGGTGGTCCCTGGGTTACGCCCTCGAGTTCAGGAGTCCGGGTGTCTCGGCCAAGGTGTGGTGGGTCAGATTCGAGTATCTGGGGGTGGTGGTGGTCCCGCCCCTGTGGCTGGCCTTTGCCCTCAGGTTCACCGGCCGGGAGCGGTGGCTGACCGGACGAAATGTGATCCTGTTGGGGGTGGTGCCCCTGGCCACGCTGCTGCTGGTCTGGACCAATGACCTCCACCACCTGATGTGGACCAGGGTCTGGCTCGAGACCAGCGGCCCCTTTTCGGTACTGGCCTATGCCCGCGCCCCCGGATTCTGGCTCTTTGTGGCCTTTGCCTACCTGTTGCTCCTGGCCGGGACGATCCTTTTGGTCCAGGAGTTCATCCGCTCCCGACACTTGCAGCGCCGGCAGGTCGGAATCCTGCTCTTCGGCGTGACGGCGCCCTGGCTGGGCAACGCCCTGTACGTCTCGGGCCTCAGTCCCTTGCCCCACCTGGACCTGACGCCCTTTGCCCTGACCTTGACCGGTCTGGCCTGCGCCTGGGGCCTGTTCCGATTCAAGTTGATGACCCTGGTCCCCATCGGCCGCGAGGCGGTCATGGAGGCCATGAGCGACGCTTTTCTGGTCCTGGACAATCAGGGCCGCATCGTGGACCTCAACGCGACCGCCCTGGAGATCATCGGTCGAAAGGTATCGGGAGTGGTCGGGCGGCCGGTATCCCAGTTTTTTCCCGAAGGCCAGGCCTGGACGGGGCGCCTCGGCAAGGGGACCGACGACCGGACCGAGATGGCCCTGGGCCGGGGGGAGGACCAGCGCCATTTTGACCGGCGCCTCTCGCCCCTGTTCGACCGGCGGGGAAAGTCCCTGGGGCGCCTGGTCATCCTCCGGGACATCTCGGACCAACAACGCGCCGAAGAGGAGCGCCACCGGCAACTGGAGTATCTTCAGAGCCTCCAGGCCATCGACCAGGTCATCCGGCAGACGGGTGACCTGGAGCGGATGCTGACCGAGGTCATCGAGCAAGTGTTCACCACCTTTGATTGCGATCGGGCCTGGCTCCTGTATCCCTGCGATCCCGAGGCCCCGTCCTGGCGGATACCCTTCGAAGCCACCCGGCCGGAGTACCCCGGCGCCCTGGCCCAAAACGAGGAGGTGGCCATGAAGCCGGACACCCAGGAGGCCTTTCGGGAGCAGCTGGCCGCCGAGGGACCGTTGACCTACGGACCCAATTCCCAGCTGCCCATGGTCGGGGCGGGTAAGAGATATGGGGTCCGGTCCCAAATGTGCATGGCCATTCACCCCCGTCTGGGCCAGCCCTGGCTGTTGGGGGTGCACCAGTGCTCCCACGCCCGGGAGTGGACCGAGGGAGAGCGGAGCCTGTTCGCCGACATCGCCCACCGGATCGCCGACGCGGTGAGCAACCTGCTGTTTTTTCGCAATTTACAGGAATCTGAGGAGCGGTTCCGGTCCCTTTCCGAGAACGCCCCGGACCTGATCTGCACCCTGGACAGACGGGGGGACCTGACCTACGTCAATCCGGCCTGGGAGCGGATTCTGGGTCACCGTCCGGCAGAGATGATCGGCCGGCGTTTCGTCGAGTTCGTGCCCCCGGAATTCGCCGAGGCCTACCTCGACGCCTTCCGGCGCATCCGGGACGACCGGGCCATCATCAGGGAGGAGCGAGGCCGACTGCGTCACCGGGACGGATCGAGCCGCTGGTTCAGCATGAGCGGGGCGCCCAATTTCGACTCCCAGGGACGGGTCACCGGCCTGGTGGCCATCTGCAAGGACATGACCGAGCAGCGGCGCCTGGAAATCCAACTTAGGCACTCCCAGAAGATGGAGGCCGTGGGGACCCTGGCCGGAGGCATCGCCCATGACTTCAACAACCTGCTTCAGGCCATCACCGGCTACGCCCAGCTTCTATCCGAGGACGCCGGCCACGGCCCCGACGAGCGGGAGTACGTCGCCCAGATCGAGCAGGCGGCGGCCCGGGCCTCGGACCTGGTCCAGCGGCTCCTACAGTTCAGCCGCAAGGACAAACCCGAACTCAGGCCGGTGGACCTCACCCACGAGGTCCGCCAGGCCGTCGGGATGCTGGAGCGGACCATCCCTAAAATGATCCGCATCGAGACCGAGCTGCAGGACGACCTGTGGACCGTTGACGGCGACCCCAGCGGCCTGGAACGGATCTTGATGAATCTGGGGGCCAACGCCCGGGACGCCATGCCCGAGGGGGGGCGGCTGGTCATGGCCACGGCCAACGTGGTTCTGGATCAGGGGGACGTCGAGACGCACTGGGGGCTCGATCCGGGCCAGTACGTCCGGCTGACGGTGTCCGACACCGGCCGCGGCATGTCCCCCGAGGAGGTCGAGCACATCTTCGAGCCGTTCTTCACCACCAAGGAGGTCGGCCGGGGCACGGGCCTGGGTCTGTCCACGGTCTACGGCGTGGTCAAGGCCCACGGCGGCCACGTCTCCTGCGCCAGCGAGCCGGGCCGGGGAACGACCTTCACCATCCACCTCCCGGCCCGGTCCGGGGGGGTCGCCGCGTCGACCGCCGAGGTCGGCCGCCCCCATAAGGTCGCCGGCGGACACGAACTCGTCCTGGTGGTGGACGATGAACCGGCCCTCCGAAAAATGGCCGGGGACCTGTTGCGGCGGAACGGCTACCAGGTCCTGACCGCCGACAACGGAGAAAAGGCGCTGGAGATATGGCGCGATCGGGCCCCGGAGATCGACCTGGTCATTTTAGATCTGGGTATGCCCGGCATGGGCGGGCAACGGTGCCTGGAAAAGATCCTCGAGGCCGACCCCCGGGCCAAGGTGATGATCGCCAGTGGTTATTTCGCTGAGGCCCAGGCCAAAACGCTCCTGGACGCCGGCGCGGTCGAATTCCTGGGCAAGCCGTATCGATTGACGGACATGCTGGCCAAGGTCCGGGAGGTCCTGGACGGGCCTTTGAATTGAGCGTCCGGGGACTAGTTCCGGGGCGGCCTTCACGGTGGTATAATGAGGACAGCGTCAGGTTTTCCCGGACCGCCGCCGGCGGAGTTCGGACCGACATGATTTCCTTTTAAGGGGAGTTGAGATGAGGCGAGCCGTGATGCTCATGACGATGGTGGCCGTGGTGGGGCTGATCGTGCCCCTGTCCCCGGTGACGCCGGTTCCGGCGGCCAAGGCCGCGGCCTGGCACCCGCCGGACACGCACGGGGCCTCCTGGCACTTTCCGCTGCGCAACTGGCCGTATTTCAAGGCCCCGGTGGCCGGCAAGTGTCCGGCCGGGTACAAGATGGGCCAGTGGCGCGGCCAGCGCGGCTGCATCAGCTGCCGGGCCGGTTACTTCTGGGCCAAATATCGCGGGGTGTGGTACTGCATCCACTGCAAGGCCGGCTATAAGTACCGGTGGTTCATCGGGCGCAAGCGCTGTGTCCGCTGCCGGGCCGGTTATTTTTTCGGCAAGTGGCGCGGGAAACGGCGTTGCCTGAGGTGCAAGCCGGGCTACAAGTGGATCGCCGCCCAGGGGAAGTGCGTGAAATAGATAACCGGCCGGACGAAAAACGCCGCGGCGACCGGGACGCGGCGTTTTTTTCCCCGGGCTCCAATGGCGACCGGCCCCGGGCCGCTGGAATTCCGGTCACCCGACTAGTTGTCGGGACGGTTCGGGGACGACGGTTTGGAGACCGACTTGACCCTGGTCAGTCCCGCCTTGGCCAAGGCGTTGTCCTGATCTAGAGACAGCACTTCCCCGTACAACTTCCGGGCCAGGTCGCGCTTGCCCTCGGCCAGGGCCTCTTGGGCCCGACTCAACAGGCTGGTGACCCGCTCGGCCTTGGCCTTCTCGGCCCCGGCCAGCCCGGCCTTGGCCCCGGCGTGGTCGGGTTGGAGGGAGAGGACCGTGGCGTAAATTTTGATCGCCCGGTTGAAGCTCTTCTGCTTGAGGGCGGTTTCGGCCTCGCGCAGCAGGGAGTCGATCTTCTGCCGGGCCTCGAGGCGGGCCAGACCGGCCTCGGCGGCCCGGTGGTTGGCCTCCAGATGGAGCACCTGGCGGTAGAACTCCCGGGCGTCCTCGTAGCGCTTGGCCTTGACGGCCTCGTGGGCCTTGGCCAGCCAGGTGACGATCTGCCGCCGCTTGTCCTCGGCCGCCCGCCGGGCGGCGTCCCGGTCAGGCGAGGTGGCGGGGGCGATCTTTTTAAGGGGAGGCCCGGACACCGGCGGCCGCCGCTTGACCTCGGCCGACGTGCCCGGTTTGGCCAGGCAGGCCTTGACCAGGTCCTTCATCTGGGCCAGGACCTTTTTCTGGGCCGCGATGACGGTCTGCATTTCGGCCACGTCTAGGCGCTCCGGCAGAAGCAGCGTGGCCACCGCGCCCCCGAGGAAGCTGCCCACGGCCACCACCACCGCCAGGGACAAAAACCGAAACTTGGTCATGATTCATCCCCTGTCACCGGAATCCCCCACCTGGGATCGGGCGAGGCCCTCCCGGGACTCGTCATATAAAATTACGTCAGTCCGGCCGGGACTGTCAACAGAACAACAAGAGCACCGCAGACAGGGCGGCCAGAGACACCCCTTAGTGAAATGACGATCATCGCCGCGGCGCTCGACGGCCGCCGCGGTGGCGGGGCTTCAACCAAACTCCACCCCCCCCGCGATGTCAAGTCGATTTTTTGGGGCGGCTCGGTTGCGCCGCCCGGGAATGGTGACTAGTATTTAACAATAGGAACAAAACCGATCGGCGATCGACCGATCGCCGGACATTCTCGAGGAGACACGACATGGCGGAAAAGACGGTGCGCGTACCGGCCATCAGTTGCGGACATTGCCTGATGACCATCAAGCGCGAGGTGGGTGAGGTCGAGGGCGTGACCGGGGTCGAGGGCGACGTGGACACCAAGCAGGTGACCATCAACTTCGACGCCCCGGCCGACTGGGTGAAAATCGCGGCCACGCTCAAGGAAATCGGCTATCCGGCCGAAGAGGCCTGATCCGACCGGAGCGCCGAGCCGTCCGACCCGAGGGCGCGACGGCCCGTCTTCCTTTCACCCGACACGGACGTTCAGATCCGGTCGGTTAGGGGAATAATTTGGCACACGTCGAACTGCCGGTGGTGGGCATGACCTGCGCCGCCTGCGCGGCCACGGTCGAGCGGACCCTTAGAAAAAAGGTGGCCGGCGTCGAAGCGGCCAACGTCAACTTCGGCACGGAAACGGCTGCGGTGGACTACGACCCCGCGCAGACCGATCTCGAGTCCATGGCCGAGGCGATCAAGAAGGCCGGCTACCGCCTCGTCCTGCCCCGGCGGAAGGTCGAACTGCCGGTGACGGGCATGACCTGCGCCACTTGCGCGGCCACGGTCGAGCGGACCCTCAACAAGAAAACGCCCGGGGTCATCTCGGCCAACGTCAACTTCGGCACCGAGACGGCCTCCATCGAGTTCGACCCGACTCGGGTCGATCTGGCGGGCATCGCCCGGATGGTGGCCAAGGCCGGGTACAATCTGGTCCTGCCCGCCGAGGATGAGGCGGCCGAGAATCCCGAGGCGGCGGCCCGGGCGGCGGAGCTTCGCTCCCAGAAGATCGACTTCGTTGTGGGCGTGATCTTCACCGTGCCGATCATGATCCTCAGTCTGGGGCGCAACTTCGGCCTGCTGGGCCCCTGGGCCAACGCCGCCTGGGTCAACTGGCTGCTGTTCCTGCTGGCCACCCCGGTCATGTTCTTCACCGGGATGAGCTTCTACTTGGGCGGGTTAAAGAGCCTGCGCAACGGCTCGGCCAACATGGACGTCCTGGTGGCCCTGGGCTCGTCCACGGCCTACTTCTACTCGGTGGCGGAGCTGCTTCTGGCCGGCCTGGGATATCCCCCCCTGGTCGCCGGGCTGGTTTTATTTCCCGGCCTGGGTCTGCCGGCCGAGGCGTGGGCCGTCGGGCCCCAGATGCATTTCCTGGCCGCGGCGATGATCATCACCCTGATCAAGCTGGGCAAGCTGCTGGAGGCCGGGGCCAAGGGCCGGGCCTCGGCGGCCATCCGGGAGCTGATGAACCTGGCCCCCAAGACGGCCCGGGTGATCGACGAGTCGGGCCAGGAGCGGGAGATTCCGGCCGATGAGGTGGAGCCGGGTCAGGTGGTGGTCGTCCGTCCGGGCGAGTCTTTTCCGGTGGACGGCCGGGTGGTGTCGGGCGACTCGGCCGTGGACGAGAGCCTCCTAACCGGCGAATCGATCCCCGTGGACAAAGGCCCGGACGACCAGGTCTTCGGGGCGACCATCAACGGCCAGGGGCTGCTTCGGGTCGAGGCCACCGGCGTCGGCTCGGCCACGGCCCTGGCCCAGATCATCCGCCTGGTCCGGGCCGCCCAGGGCAGCAAGGCCCCCATCCAGCGGCTGGCCGACCAGGTCTCGGCCGTGTTCGTGCCCGTGATCGTCGGCGTGGGGCTGCTGACCTTGGCCTTGTGGTGGTCCCTGGGCGGCGAACTGGGCCCGGCCATGATTCGGATGGTGGCCGTGCTGGTCATCGCCTGCCCCTGCGCCCTGGGCCTGGCCACGCCCACGGCGATCATGGTCGGTTCGGGCAAGGGGGCCCGGATGGGGGTCCTGTTCAAGTCGGCCGAGGCCCTGGAGACGGCCCACCGCGTCTCGACGATCATGTTCGACAAGACCGGGACCATCACCGTGGGCAAGCCGGTGCTGACGGACTGGCTGACCCTGGACCAATCCGACGGCGAGGGGCATCTGGCCCTGGCCGCGGCGGCCGAGTCGGGCTCGGAACACCCCCTGGCCGTGGCGGTTACGGCCGGGGCCCGGGAGCGGGGCCTGGCCATCGCCGCCCCCGATGAGTTCCTGGCCACCCGGGGCTTCGGCGTCGAGGCCAAGGTTCACGGCCAACGGGTCAAGGTCGGTAAGCCGGATTGGTTCGGGACGGACGTTCCTGAAAACGCGTCCCGGATCATTGACGATCTGTCGGGCCAGGGCAAGACGGTGATGCTCATCGCGGTGGATGAAAAACTCGTCGGCGTGATCGGCGTCTCGGACACGCCCAGGGCCGAGGCCAAGGACGCCCTGGCCGGGCTTCACGACCTCGGGATAACGAGTGTCATGCTCACCGGCGACAACGAGCGGGCGGCCAGGGCGGTGGCCGATCTGGTCGGCATCGACCGGGTGGTGGCCGGGGTGCTGCCCGAGGGCAAGGAGGAGGTCATCCGCGCCGAACAGGACGCGGGGCGGGTGGTGGCCATGGTCGGCGACGGCCTGAACGACGCCCCGGCCCTGGCCCGGGCCGACGTGGGCATCGCCATCGGCTCGGGCACGGACGTGGCCATGGAGGCCTCGGACGTGACCTTGGTCGGCAGCGAACTCGGCGGCGTGCCCCGGGCGATCAGGCTCTCCCGGGCGGTGATGCGGACCATCAGGCAGAATCTGTTCTGGGCCTTCTTCTACAACCTGGCCCTGGTGCCGGTGGCGGCCGGCGTGCTGTACTGGGCGGACTGGGTGCCGGGATTTCTGCGGAGCCTGCACCCGGCCGCGGCGGCCGGGGCCATGGCCCTGTCCAGCGTGACGGTGGTGATGAATAGTTTACGGCTGGCGCGCCGGTCGCTGTAGTCCGCCTACCACGTGGGGTTATCACCAGGGATCATGCCCGACCTTTTAAAAAAAACCTTGGCTGAGTTAGGCCCGGCCGTCACCCGCGTCGGCCTGGGCGGCGAGGGGGTGCTGCGCACCCAACATCGCGAGGCCGAGGCGACGGCGGTCATCGAGGCCGCCCTGGCCGAGGGCATCGGCTATTTTGACTGCGCCCCGGCCTACGCCGGCAGTCAGGGCTACTACGGCCTGGTCTGGGGCGAGCATCCGGACCAGCGGGCCGACATCTTTCAGGCCTCCAAATCGGCCGGCCGGACAAGCCCCGAGGCCAAGGCCGACCTGGAAAATACCCTGGCCACGATGAACCTCGACCACCTGGACCTGTGGCAGATCCACGATCTGCGGACCAAAGACGAGTTCGAGGTCATCTCCGGCCCGGGCGGCGCGCTCGAGGCCTTTGTCCAGGCCAAAGACCAGGGGCTGATCCGCTTCATCGGCGTCACCGGCCACCACGACCCGCGACTCTTAACCAAGGCCGTACTTGAGTGGCCGGTTGACGCG
>JAHJDS010000317.1 GCA_018812395.1 Pseudomonadota bacterium | reverse complement strand
GCCCGTCCCATGAGGACCACCTGGCGGGCGGTGAAGGCGAACCCCACCTCTTCGTCCTGGCCGACCAGGGACAACAGGCGCGCCCGGGCCCGGCTCGGAATCCGGGTGACGGGCGAGTCGTTGATCAGGACCCTCCCCTGCTGCGGGGCCAGCCGGCCGGTGATCAGCCGAAGCAGGGTCGTCTTGCCCGAGCCGTTGGGGCCGATCAGCCCCAGCCGCTCGCCGGCGGCCAGGGACAGATCCACCTCCCGGATGACCGGCCGGCCGCCGGGGTAGGCGAAGGTCACTTTGTCCAGATGAATCGAAGCCATGACTCAGGCCCGACGCCTCGTTAGCAGGAACAGGAAAAACGGCGCGCCCACAAAGGCCATGATTACCCCCACCGGCAATTCGACCGGGGCGATGACCACCCGGGCCAGGGTGTCGGCCGCGGCCAGAAAGGAGGCCCCGCCCAGGGCCGCGGCCGGGATGAGGAGCCGGTGGTCAGGCCCCGTCATCATTCGCGCCAGATGGGGCACCACCAGGCCGACGAAGCCGATGATGCCGCTGACCGAGACGATGACCCCGATCAGGACCGAGACGCCGACGAGCAGCAGCCACTTGATCCGCTCGACCGAGACCCCGAGATGGGCCGCCGTCTCCTCGCCGGCGGCCATCAGGTTCAGATCGTGGGCCACGGGGTACAACAGCAGACCGGCCAGCAGCACCACCGGGGCGACAAAGGCCACCCGGGCGTACCCGGCCGCGGACAGGTCCCCGAACAGCCAGAACATGATGTTGTGGGCCCGGTGGGACGGCGAGAGGCTGATGAGCATCATCACCACGGCGGCGCCCAGGGCGGCGACGATCACCCCGGCCAGAATGATGGTCTGGGGCCCCAGGCGGCGCCCCGGCGAGGCCACGGCCAGCACCAGGACCAACGACAGGATCGCCCCGCCAAAGGCGGCCGAGGTCACCCAGAAGCCGGCCGTGAGGCCCAGGCTCAACACCAGCACCGCTCCGGCGGCCGCGCCGCTGGACACGCCCAGGACGTATGGATCGGCCAGGGGATTGCGAAGCAGGGCTTGAAAGATAACCCCACCCAGGGCCAGGCCGAAGCCGGCCAGGGCCGCCAGGAGGAGGCGCGGCAGCCGGAGGGCGAAGACCACGTCGTGCCAGGCCGGATCGAGCGGCCGCCCGCCGAGGAGGGCCTCCATCAGCCTCAGCGGCGACAGGAATTCCGAGCCGACGCACAGACCGACCAGGATCACCATTGCCAGCAGGGCCAGCAGCCCCAGGCAAATCAAGAGGACCCGGGTCCGGCTGAGCGCCCCGCTCACCGGGTCGCCCCCATGGCCCGGGGATGGAGCACCCGGGCCAGGGCCTCCAGGCCGTCGACCAGGCGCTGGGAGGGCCGGACCAAAAGATCGGTGTTCAGGACATGGATCCGGCCGCGCCTGACGGCCGGAATCGATGGCCAGCGTCGCCAAAAGCGGACCCTGGTAGCGCAGCGCCGGCGGTTGTGGCACAGGATGACGATCACCTCGGGCCGGGCCAGGAGGACCTGCTCGGTGCTCAGGCGGGGATAGGAAAAACGCTGTTTCCCGAAGGCGTTGCGGCCGCCGGCCAGATCGATCAAGCGGGCGGTGAAGGTGCCGGGGCCGACCGTGACCAGGGGCCGGTGGTCGATCTCGATGAACACGCTCACCCGTCGCCGGCCGCTCACCATCCGCCGCACCCGGGCGACCCGCCCGGCCAGCCGGTCCACCTTGAACGCGGCCGACCGGCCGGCGCCGATCATTTTCCCCAGCCGGCGCATGGCCACTAAAATGTCGGCTACCGACCGCAACCTGATCCGGTAGACGGGCAGGCCCAGACGGGTCATCTGGTCGAGGATGTTGTCCGGATTGACCTCCTGGAGGCCGAGCACCAGGTCCGGTTTGAGCATGGCCACGGCCTCGACGTTGATCCGGATGTAGCTGCCCACCCGGGGCAGGTTCCGGGCCGGGGCCGGAAAGGTGCTGAACCGGGTGGCGGCCACCAGTTTTTGGCCCTGGCCGAGAAAAAAGACCATCTCGGTCAGGCTGGGGGCCAGGGTGACGATCCGCTTGACCACGACCGGGAGCCTGACCTGCCGGCCGGCCTGATCGGTCACCGAACGATAGGCCGCAGCGCGGACCGTCCCGAAGGTCGGGGCCACCAGGCACCCCCCGGCCGCCAGGGCCGTCAGGGCCGCCAACCGCCATGACCTGATCCTGATGGAGAACAAGTTTGACCTCGGCCCGTCTTCCGGCTTCGCCAAAAAAAAGGCCCCCCAGGCTCGGGGAACCTACCCGGTTTCTCGGTTCCGTGACGACTCCCGGGATAGTCCACTGCCTCGGCGAACGTATCCCCTCAGGGCGCGGGCAGGTCTTCTGACTTCCGGATCGTCCTCGGGCCGAACCTTCCCACCGGACTTCAGTCCGGCAGTGGCGTGTCCGCCCGGCCGTCAGGCCGGGCCAATCGGCCGTCGTCCCCGGTCACAGCGGCGGGACCGTATCGGAGTTGCACCGAATTTCCCTATTTAGCGCGCCGGCGCACCCGCGCTCTATAAGTATCAACCGCCAAGAAGGGCGTCAAGTCAATCAGTGCCCCTGGCCCAGCAGGGACCGGGCGACGATCACCCGCTGGACGTCCAGGACCCCGCCCATGACCACCTGGGCGCTGATGGCCGTCCGGTAGAGGCGGGCCACGTCGTACTCCTCGCTGAGGCCGTAGGCGCCGTGGACCTCCATGGCGTCGGCGGTGATGCTCTTGACTTCCTCGCCCACCAGCAGCTTCAGGATCGCGGCGTCAAGGGCGATGTTTTCGTTTCGGTCCACCTTGGCGCACGTCTGCCAGAGATACGCCCGCAAGGCCTCGACCTTGGTCTTCATCCGGGCCAGCTTGGCCTGGATCATCTGGAATTTGTGGCCGATGGGCCGGCCGCGATGGGTCCGGGCCAGGGCGTACTCGATCGACAGGTCCAACGCCCGCCGGGCCAGTCCGACGTACAGGGCGCAAAAAACGATCTTGCCGTGGGCCTCGGTGTCCAGCAG
>JAHJDS010000316.1 GCA_018812395.1 Pseudomonadota bacterium | reverse complement strand
CAGGTCGCTCAGGATGTGGCCCACGAAGAAGGCCGCCACCCCGGCCAGGCTCAGCCGCTGCTGGATGACCATCGGCCCCACCGTGGCCCACCACAACACCCAGTAGGGATTGGAGAGAGAGGTCAGCACCCCGGCCCAAAAGGGGCCGAGCCCGCCGGCCGGTCGGCCCTCGAGTTGCAGCGACAGCCGGGGCAGGGACCACAGCATCCCGACGGCCATCACCCCCAGGAGCGCCGCCCCGACCACCCCGATCAGACCGCCGACCAGCGGCCGCTCCAGGATCGGCCCCAGCCCCAACACCAGGGCCAGGAGCAGGGCCAACTCCAGCACGCCGTGACCGAGAACGATCCGCGGCCCGGCCCAGAAGCCCCGCCGGACGGTCTGGGACACGGTCATGGTCAGGACCGGCCCCGGCATCAGGGCCCCGGAAAACCCGATGGCGAACGAGGTGAAAAAGATGGCCGCCAGGGATTCCAAGCCTACTCGGCGGCCAAAAAGGCGTCAAAGGACCGGTAGACCTGGTACAGGTCGGCCTTGTGGATGACCTCGAAGGGCGAGTGCATGCCCAGGACCGGGGTTCCGGTGTCCACCACCCGCATCCCCAGTTGGGCCAAAAACTTGGCCACGGTCCCACCGCCGCCCTCGTCCACCTTGCCCATGACCGCCGGCTGCCAGACCACGCCGGCCTTGTCCCAGACGCCCCGGAGCCAGCCCACGAACTCGGCGTCGGCCTCCGAGGCCCCGTACTTGCCGCCGTGGCCGGTGTGCCGGGTCAGGCACACGCCGTAGCCCATCCGGGCGTTGTTGTACTTCTCGTGGACCTCGGGGTAGTTGGGGTCCACGGCCGCGTCCACGTCCGCGGACAGGGCCCGGACGTTCATCATCGTCCGGGTGACGTTGTCGTAGCTGGGCTCGATTCCGGTCAGTCGCAGCAGATCGGCCACCAGACGGTGCAGCATCCAGCTCCGGGCGCTGGAGGCCCCCTCGGAGCCGATCTCCTCCTTGTCCAGACCCAGGGCCAGGGCGCCGTAGGTCGGTTTCTTGACCTCCAAGACGGTCCGGAGGCCGGTGTAGGCGCAGACCCGGTCGTCGTGGCCGTAGGCCCCGATCATCGACCCGTCAAGACCTACTTCTCTGGGGCCGCCGGCCGGGACGAGCTGGAACTCGGCCGAGACGAAGTCGGACTCGGTGATCCCGTATTTATCGTGCAGCACATTCAGGACGTGCAGTTTGAACCGCTCCTTGGTCTCCTTGTCGCCCAGGGGCAGTCCGCCGATGAGCACGTTCATCCGCTCGCCCTCGATGGCCTCGCTGAGCTTCTTCTCGCCCTGGATCTTGCGGGCCAGGTGGGGCAACAGGTCGGGGATGGTCAGCACCGGTTCGTTGTCCTTCTCACCAAAGGAGACCCGGACCGTCTTGCCGCTCGAGGTGATGACCACCCCGTGCAGGGCCAGGGGCCGGGCCAGCCACTGGAACTTCTTGATCCCGCCGTAGTACTGCGTCTTGAGCCAGGCCAGGTCGGCGTCCTCGAACACCGGCCGCGCCTTGAGGTCGATTCGCGGACAGTCGATATGCCCGGCCACCAGGCGCAGGCCCTCGGTCAGCGGTTTCTGGCCCGGGACGAACACGGCCACCGTCTTGTTCCGGAACACCGAAAACACACGACCGACCGTCTTGGACCGGGCCAGGTCCTTGAACCCGGCCCTTTTGGCCAGGGCGACCATTTCAATCACGGCCAGTCGTTCGGTCTTGGCCGCGGCCATGAACCGCATGTACTCGGCCGCGAACTTCTGCGCCGCCTTTTTGTCGGCCTGGGTCATCACGTCCCAGGCCAGGCGGGGCTTGTATCCCAGTTTGTCCGCCAGTTTTTCCAGCTTGGTCTTGGTCTTTTTGGCCATACCGCCTCCGTGGGGTAGTATCATCCCTCTGAGATGGAATTTTAAATGTAGCAGGGGGCTCGGGTTTTGACAAGAGAGAGCCTTTCTCCGGCCGGCTTGACACGCTCCCCGGTTTGAGGCTACATTTCGACTGCCTTGTTTTTTCCTATTGTGTTGCTAGGATTTAATCCCACGGACGCGAAGCGAGGGGGCCATGAGTCTTGACGAAGTAACCATTTCCCGAGCGATTATCGCCCGTTACTCCAACAAGCTGACCGACAATCTCAAGCTGGACGCGGCCGTGGTCGGCGGCGGCCCGGCCGGTCTGGTCTGCGCCTGGCGTCTGGCGTTAAAGGGCCGCAAGGTGGCCCTGTTCGAGCGCAAGCTGAGTGTGGGCGGCGGGATGTGGGGCGGGGGGATGATGTTCAACGAGATCGTGGTCCAGGCCGAGGCCAAACCGATCCTGGACGAGTTGGGGGTGCCCAGCGTCGAGTTCGAGCCGGGTTACTTCACGGCCGACGCGGTGACCTGCATGTCCACCCTGACCTCCAAGGCCTGTCTGGCCGGGGCGGCGGTCTTCAACCTGATCAGCGTCGAGGACGTGATGGTTCGCGAGGACCGGGTGACGGGCCTGGTGATCAACTGGTCGGCGGTCGAGATGGGCGGTCTGCACGTCGACCCCCTGGTCCTGGCCGCGAGCTGGGTGGTCGAGGCCACCGGTCACGCCACCGAGGTCATGGCCGTCATCCAGCGCAAGGTGGATCAAAAACTGCTGACGCCTTCGGGCCGGCTGGAGGGGGAACGGTCGATGTGGGCCGAGCGGGCCGAGACCGACACCCTCAAAAACACCAAGGAGGCCTTTCCGGGGGTGATCGTGGCCGGCATGTCGGCCAACGCCACCTTCGGCTCGTACCGCATGGGCCCGGTCTTCGGCGGGATGCTGCTCTCGGGCGAGAAGGCGGCCCGAATCATCGACGAGCGGCTGGGATAGGCGTCCGGCCCCGGCCGGGAGGCTCAGCCCCCGGTCGGGGCCTGAACGTCGGCCGGCAGACCCCAATCACCCAGGAAGGGAATCAACCCCCGGCCGGCGCCGGCCGAGCGTCCGTGGTGGTGGTTGATGAACTTGATCCCGGACAGCAAGGCCTTGATGGTCCGGCCGGCGTCGCGCGAGATGTAGACGTGGCCCATGTCCTTTAGCTCGATCAATTTGACCTTCGGGATAATCCGGGCCTGGTGGCGGGCCACGCTCACCGGAAAGACCTTGTCCCTCTTCCCCCAGATGACGACCGCCGGCATCTTCAGATTCCTGGTCCGGGCGCCGATCCAGGTCTTCTGGCCCTGCCTGAGCGTGTTGGCCAGAAAGGAGGAGTACTGACTGTTCAGCTTGCGCCGGAGTATGGCCCGTAAGACGAACCCCGGCACAAAGGGCGGCCGCTTCTTTTTGGTGAAGAAGTACTTTTCCAGCATGGCCCGCAGTTGGGCCTCGTTCTTGAAGTCGAAGTCCCGCAGCAGACGCAGGACGCGCTCCTGGTTGGCCTGGGCGTTGACGCTCAGCCCGGCCGCCCCGATGACGATCAGCCCGGCGACCCGGTCCGGGTTTTTGAGGGCGTAACCGGTGGCCACCCAGCCGCCCAGGGACACCCCGACCAGGATCACCTTTTTCCATCCGAACCGGCGCTGCAACCACTCGATCTGGCGGTGGAAGAGTTTTAGTGTGACCGGCACGCCCGGTTTGGCCGGAGACGAAAAGAAGCCGATCAGGTCCGGGGCGACCACGGGGCGATCCAGGAAGTGGTGGGCCGTGGGGGCCCAGTACTCGGCGGTCATGCCCAGGCCGTGGACCAGGATCAACGGGATTTTGGTGGTGAAGGCGTCTTTCGACCGGGAAGGGAGGCGGCGATAATACCAGAACCGGCCGAACTCCGCCTCCGCCTGGACGCGGCTGTACCCCGCATTCTTGAGGGTCCGGCCCTTGAACATGAGGTACATGTCCACCGGGTAGCGGTAGAAGGCAAAGGCCATGATGGCCAGGGAGGCGACGATGACGATGCCGGCCGTGATCCACCACCGCCGCAGGGCCCGCTTCGACAACTGCCGGGGCCGAAACACGTTCCGTTTCCGGGGGAGCACCGGGGGGTCCGAAGGCCGGTAAATGGGGCGTGGTCCCAACATGGGGCAAGTATATCCCCCTCGCGCCGTGGGGGTCAATGCGTCCCCGGCCGGGCGGCCCGGGGGCGGATTCCCCTTGAGCCGCCGGGCCGGGTGTGATAATTTGAAGTCGGTTTGGTGATGAACCTCGGCCCGGAGGCGAAAATGACGGCTTGGCGCCAGGGGATGGTTGCGCTCTTATACGTTTTCCTCTGGCTGGCGTTGTGCGGCATGGGAGACGGCGGGGCCGCGTTAAAGGGACCGATCCGCATCCCGACGCCCGCCAAACAGTTCACCGTCACCCTGACCGATCGCCAGGCGGTCACCACCCGACTGACCTATTTTTCGGCCGAGGGGATGATCTTCTTCACCGGGACCAGGGGCCTGGGTCAGATGGCCCTGGCCTTTGACCGCGTCCGGTCCATCGAATTCCGGTTCAAGGACAAGAAGCTCACGGCCACCGCCACCCTCAAAAACGGCTCGAAGGTCGATTTCGTGATCGACCGGGGTCAGCGCGTCATGGGCAAGGTGGCCTACGGCAACTACCGGATCGAGTTGGCCCATGTGCGGCGGATCGTCTTTCACTGAAGGCCACGCTCGTCTCCTGATTATCCCCACCAATGATCGTCCCGGGCGGTGGGCCTTTTTTTTAGGGCCAACTACCCGGGTCGAGCCGCATCCATGGGGCCCGAACCGGCCCTTATCGCCCCCCGAATAAACTTG
>JAHJDS010000315.1 GCA_018812395.1 Pseudomonadota bacterium | reverse complement strand
CCCCGGGTCAACGAGGAGGGGGTGGTTGACATCGACCCGGCGGCCTGCCACGGCTGCGGCATCTGCGCCAGCCAGTGTCCGCGCAAACTGATTCAGGTCCAGCACCACACCGACGCCCAGATCGTGGCCAAGGCCGTTGAATTCTGAGGTGGGAGAACAACCATGACGGAGCAAAAATACGAACCGAAAGTGGTCGCCCTGATCTGCACCTACTGCACCTACACCGCGGCGGACATGGCCGGCAGTATGCGCCTGCAGTATCCACCCAGCATCCGGGTGGTGAAGCTGCTGTGCACCGGCAAGGTGGACATCCTGTACATTCTCGAGGTGTTCAAGGCCGGGGCCGACGCGGTGATGGTCAGCGGCTGCGAGATCGGCGACTGCCATTTTCTGGAGGGGAACTTGCGGGCCAAGGAACGGGTGGCCCACGCCAAACAGCTTCTGGACGAGGTCGGCCTGGGTGGCGACCGGCTGGAGATGTTTCACATCGGGGCCTCGGACGCGCCCCAGTGGGCCGAGGCGGTCGAGACGATGACCCGACGGGCCCTGGAGTTGGGACCCAACCCCCTGGGTCGTTCCCGGGCCCGGTCCGAGTCGGCCGCCGCCGCGGCGAGTTAGAGGAGGTTCAGCGCCATGATCGTGGCTGAGAGAAAGAAATTCGATGAATTGTTGGAAGCGGTCTCGACTTACCGGCGGGTGCTGGTGGTCGGTTGCGGGACCTGTGTCGCGGTCTGTCTGACCGGCGGCGAGAAAGAGGCCGGGCTGCTGTCGGCCGAGCTGGACATCGCCTCCCAGATAAACGGTCGGGATCAGGTGTTCGACACGGCCTGCGTCGAGCGGCAGTGCGACCGGGAGTTTCTGGCCGATCTGGATGGGGTGGTGGGTCAGTACGACGCCTTGCTGTCGTTGGCCTGCGGGGCCGGGATTCAGTTCCTGGCCGAAAAATACGCCCAACAGCCGGTGCTGGCCGGGGTCAACACGACCTTCATCGGCGTCAACCAGGACGTGGGCGTCTGGGACGAGAAGTGCCGGGCCTGTCGGGATTGCGTCCTGACCCTGACCGGCGGCATCTGTCCGGTGACGCTGTGTCCCAAGGGCCTGCTCAACGGGCCGTGCGGCGGCACGATCGACGGCCGGTGCGAAACCGATCCGGACAAAGACTGCGCCTGGACGTTGATCTACCGCCGCCTGGAGGAGACGGGTCGGCTGGACAACCTGCAACCGATCCAGCCGCCCCGGGCCCGTTCGGTGTCCAATTTGCCCCGACGCCAAATCCACGCCGCCTACGAACGGAGGTACAGCGCTCATGAGTAAGTTCGAGGAGACCTTGGGGCAAAAGGATTTCGTGGTGACGGTCGAGCTGGATCC
Source organism: Pseudomonadota bacterium (assembly GCA_018812395.1). Taxonomy (GTDB): domain Bacteria; phylum Desulfobacterota; class Desulfarculia; order Desulfarculales; family JAHJDS01; genus JAHJDS01. Next base: position 1,105 of record JAHJDS010000315.1, on the reverse strand, counting down.
GCCCAAGGGGACCGACCTGGGGCCGCTGCTGGACGTGGCGCAAAAAATGCGGGGCAAGGTGGACGCCGTAATCATCTCGGACAACCAGGGCGCCACGGCCCGGATGAGCCCCCTGCCGCCGGCCCGGGCCCTGGCCGGCGACGGCTGGGACGTCGTCTGGACCCTGACCTGCCGCGACCGCAACCGACTGGCCCTGACCTCGGATCTGCTGGGAGCGGCCAGTCTGGGGCTCGACAACGTGCTGCTGGTGACCGGCGACTTCGTCTCGCTGGGCGATCATCCCGACGCCAAACCCGTGTTCGACCTGGACTCGGTGCAGGCCCTGCAGTTGGCCGCGGCCTTGGCCGAGGGCCGGGACCTGGCCGGCCACGAGGTCGCCGCGCCGAGACCGTTTTTCCCGGGCGCGGTCGCTTCCCCGGGCGCGGCGCCCCTGGGGCCTCAACTGATGAAACTCCACAAGAAGGTGGCCGCCGGCGCCCGGTTCATCATCACCCGGCCGGTGGGTGACCGGGCCGAACTCGAGACGTTCGTCGGTCAAGCCGGGGCGATCGAGGTCAAGGTCCTGGCCGGGGTCGAGGCCGGAGACCCAATGGACGCCGCGGCGGCCGCGGCCCTGTTCCAAGAGATCAAGTCGTCCGGTCTGGTCGCCGGGGTCCATTTGTCCGCCTCGGGCGGCGCGGACGAACTGCTCGAGCTGGTGAGCGCCTGCGGCTTGTGACACATCTTAGGGAAGCGAGGTGGATGAAGTGTCACTAAAACAAAAGACGGTCCTGGTGCTGGGCGGCGGTATCGCCGGGGCCAGCGCCGCCCTGGCCCTGGCCCGGGAGGGGGTCAAGGTCCGGGTGGTGGAACGGGACGATTTTTTGGGCGGCCACGCCGCGCGCCTGACCTGCAAGGCGACCGACGATTGCCTCAAATGCAACGGCTGTCTGGTCGAACCGAGGCTCAGCGAGCTGATGGCGCGGCCGGACATCGACGTCCATTTACGGACCACAGTCACGGCCGTCAGGCGGGAGGGAGACGGCTACCAGGTGACCCTGGAGCGGCGGCCGACCTACATCGACCCCGAGCGCTGCACCGACTGCGGGTTGTGCCTGGCCAAGTG
>JAHJDS010000314.1 GCA_018812395.1 Pseudomonadota bacterium | reverse complement strand
GCGAAGGCCCTGATCTCGGCCAGGGACCGGGTGCAGGGGTGTATCTCGCAGTAGACCTTGAGTTCCCGGACCCGGCGGGCGATGAGCTGGGTGGTCTGGGAACCGAAGTCGAGGATCAGAATCCGTTCGTCGTGAAGTCCGGCGCTCATATCCGTTTACCCCTGCTCGACGCGGTAATTGGGGGCCTCCTTGGTGATGATGACGTCGTGGACGTGGGACTCGCGCAGTCCGGCGGCGGTGATCCGGACGAAGCGGGCCCGGCGCTGGAGCTCCGGGATGTCGGCGCAGCCCAGGTAACCCATGCCCGCCCGCAGGCCCCCGATCAGCTGATAGATGTTGTCCGCCAGGGCGCCGCGGTAGGGCACCCGACCGACGATGCCCTCGGGTACGAGCTTTTTCCCCTCGATGTCGGCGGTGTCGTAGTCGTCCTGATAGTACCGGTCGGCGCTGCCCAGCTTCATGGCCTCGATGGAGCCCATGCCCCGGTAAACCTTGTAGGTCCGGCCCTGAAAGAGCACGGTCTCGCCGGGGGACTCCTCGGTTCCGGCCAGGAGCGAGCCGATCATCACCGTATCGGCGCCGGCGGCCAGGGCCTTGGTGATGTCGCCGGAGTACTTGATGCCGCCGTCGGCGATGAGCGGAACGCCGAGTTCCCGGGCGGAGGTGGCGCAATCCATCACCGCGGTCAACTGGGGTACGCCCACGCCGGCCACGATCCGGGTGGTGCAAATCGACCCCGGTCCGACGCCGACCTTGACCGCGTCGGCCCCGGCGTCGATCAGGTCTTTTGCGCCCTGGGCCGTGGCCACGTTGCCGGCCACCACGGCCAGGTCCGGCCACCGGTCCTTGACGGCGCGAGTCATGTCCAGGACCCCCTGGGAATGGCCGTGGGCCGAGTCGATGACCAGGACGTCCACGTGGGCCTCGACCAGGGCCGCCGCCCGGTCGAACTGGGCCTCGCCCACCCCCACGGCCGCGCCGACCCGCATCCGGCCCCGCTCGTCCTTACAGGCCTGGGGGAACATCCGGACCTTCTCGATGTCCTTGATGGTGATCAGCCCCAGGAGATGGAACTTGTCGTCCACCACTAAGAGTTTCTCGATGCGCCGCTCGTGCATGATGCCCTTGGCCTCCTCGAGGGTTATCCCGTTGGTGGCCGTGGCCAGGTCATCCTTGGTCATGACGTTCTTGACCGGCTGGTCCAGCTTGGTCTCGAACCGCAGGTCCCGGTTGGTGACGATGCCCTTGAGTTTTTCGCCCTCGATCACGGGCACGCCCGAGATGTTTCGCTCCTTCATCACCGCCAGGACCTGGTGGATGGGGGTCTCGGGATGGACCGTGACCGGGTCGTCGATCACGCCGGTGGTCGACTTCTTGACCTTGGTCACCTCCTTGGCCTGGGACTTGACGCTCATGTTCTTGTGGATGAATCCCAGGCCGCCCTGTCGGGCCAGACTGATGGCCGCCTCTGACTCGGTGACCGTGTCCATGGCCGCGCTGACCACGGGAATGCTCATCTCGATCTGCCGGGTCAGCCTGGTGCCCAGGTTCACCTCCCGGGGCAGCACCTTTGAGGCCGACGGCACGAGCAGCAGGTCGTCAAAGGTCAGGGCGTCGAACATCTCCAGATCAGTCATGATCCCCTCCTAAAAACAGAGACCGCGCCGGGACGCTCAGTCCCGGCCGGTCAGGTAATCCTCGACAACGCCTTCCAGGAGCCCGGCCTCGACGACCCGGAGGCCCGGGGCCTGCCAATGCTCGATCAAGCCCTGAACGATGGCCGCGCCGGCGACGATCACCAAGGCCCGGTCGGCCGCCGGCCCTAAGACCCGGCGGCGCTCGGCCTCGGTCAGTACGGACAGAACGTCGAGCCAGTGCCCCACCCTGTCCCGGGCCAGCCACAGGCCGCCTACCGCGCCGACCTCGTATCGGCTCAGACCGGCCTCGATCACCCCCAGGGTCGAGACCGTGCCGCCGGTCCCGGCCAGGGACGCGGCGGCGTCGCCTCCCCCGCCTCCGGGATTGAGCAACGATTCCGCCAAAGTGCGGGCCACGTAAGCCCGCAACGCGGCCAACTGGTCCGGGGGCGGCGGATCCAGGGTCACGAAACGTTCGGTCAGGGACAAGGCGCCCAGCTCCAGGCTGAACGTCTCTGACCGGGTCAACGGATCGGACCCGGCCCGGGGAGGCAAGGCCGCGACCTCCAGGCTGCGGCCGCCCAGATCAAAGACCAGCCAGGGGCGTTCTTGGGGATCGAGGGCGGTCACCACCCCCGACACGGACAGCCGGGCCTCCTCCGGACCGGACAGGATATTCAAGGGGTTCTCGGCCGCCCGGGACAAACGGTCCACCACCTCCCGGCCCTCGGACCCCGACTCGACGGCCCGGCGCACGGCCGCCGTGCCCACCGGCAGGATCACCTCGGCCCCGGCGTCCCGGGCCCGCCCCGCCATGGCGGCCACCGCCGCCTCGGTGTCCCGGACCGCGGCCGGGTCCAGGCCGCGCCCCTGATCGAGTCCGCGGCCGAGGTTGGTCACCCGCCGGTCGTAGAAGTCGGGGCGCCAGCCGAGGCCGGGTGTCTGGACCTGGGCCACCAGGAGGCGCACGGTATAGCTGCCGACGTCGATGACCGCTATTTTACTCATATTGACAAGCAGTTATTCAGGTTACGCCCCTGGTGGCCTTTGGGCCAAGTTATCAGAGGGCCAGGGGCATGGCAAGGTATTTTTGGCGGTTTCTTTTCCGGGATCGGTCCGGACAGATGGAGAGCCTCTTGGTCGGTTGGGACGCGGAGGGGGGGGTATGGTGCTGACGCCAAGGAAAGTTAAAGTTTTCCATGAAGCATAAAAACAGGGGCTGGCCGAGACCGGAGTTTTGTGGAAAAAGCGGCCCCGGTTCAGGCGGCTGAACCGGGGCCGGCCGGAAAGGCGTCTACGGCTCGGGCAGGACCGACACCCAGGGGAGGGGCGGCGGCGTCAGGAAGTGCTCCATGGACTGGTAGCTGAGGGTGACGGCGGGACGACCGTTGTTTCGATCCAGTGACAACAGGATGCGAACGCCCTTGGGATTGTGCCAGTAGGTGAAATAAGTGGCCATGCCCGAGGCCAGGGCCAGGCTGAAATCGGGGACCCGTTCGTCGACGAAGCCCGCTTGCTGGGTCGGATTGCCGAAGCGACGGCTGACGTATTTCCTCAGGTACCGGTACTTGGCGGCCAGGGTGCTGGCCGCCTGGGGACCGGAGCCCTCGGCGCCGTAGACCAGCATGACCTTGGCCAGCCGCCCCTTTTGGAAGAGCATATACACCGCGCTCAGGCCGGGGCTGCGGAAGATCGAGCCGGCGTACATGGTGGATAAGCGGTTACGGCCGAGGAGCCGGACGCGGCGACGCCGGAAGCGTCGTTCGACGTATTTGCGGGACCAACCGAGGCGGATGCCGAACACGCGCTCGTGGTAGACGCGCCGGCGGCGGCGTTTGACCACTCGTTTTTCGGGGGCGGCCTTCTTGACCGCGGCCGGGGTGGCGGCCGGCGCCTTGGCCTTGGGGGGGGTCTTTTTAGTTTTTTGTGGTGGTTTGCCGATGCGGAAGAAAGAGGAGCTTTGGGCGCCGGCGGTGGTGGCGCCGAGGGCCAGGGCGAGGGTGGCGAGGGTGGTGGCGGCCATGGTTAATATGTTGTATTTTCTCATTTTTCCATTCCCCTTTTTCGTTGGGGTACTGGTGGCGGTGTGGTTGGTTGAGGGTAGGCTACATGATTTTTAATGTATTGTCAAGTATTGTCTGCTCATTAAAGTTAATGTCATATAAAAAAACATCTTGACATCTCCCGTGCGGGGTGATAACCACATAGACACGAACGGACTTTCCAAATAAACGCCAATCCATTATCCTGGCAGTATAGGGGAAAAGGGCGTAACAAGACAACCAATAAAAAAAGAGGCGGCCCCCAAACCGCCCACTCGCTTTTGGCCGACCTCATGGTCGGCCGCCGCCAAGAGAGCGGCCCGTACCATGGACCACCAAGGCCGGCCCGGCCGGAGACGACAAGTGGCCACCAGACGCTCCGAGGCGCAACCTTGAGTCACACAGACCACCAGCCCGGCCGCTGGGCCTTTATCCCGGGGAGATGAGACCGTGGTTCGCATCCGCTTCGCCAATCTGGAGAACAGCGCCACCGGCCGCGTCCAGCCCAAGCTCACTTTTTCCTCCTCGCTGCCGGTCAAAATCAAGAACCGTCTCGAGGCCCAGGCCCGGGGCATGAACCGCCACAAGGCCGACCTCATCCGGACGGCCCTGGCCGACTTCCTGCTCCTGCCGGTCAAGAAGAGGGACGCCCAGATCCTGCTCTACTACGCCGAGGCCGACCGGGGCCAGCCCCGACCGTTCACCACCAGTCTGCCCGAGAGCATGAAGGAAGAGATCGCCGCCACGGCCGCCACCCTGATGAGGCCCAAGGCCGATGTCCTGCGGGCGGCCCTGTGGCACCTGTTCAACCTGACCAACTCACAGCAAGAGAAGAAAATCCGTCAATATCTTTCCGGGGACGAAAATCGAGGACAACCATGAAGCATCGCCAAGCAATCGGCCTTATCCTGGTGGCCCTGGTCGTGGCCCTTAGCGTCGCGCCCGCCGCGGCCAAGTCCATTTTCATCAAATCCTTGCCCCAATACTGCCGGTACGTCATCGAGCTGACCCGGACCAACGTCCAGATCGTGGACTCCCTGAACCAGACCTCCCGCCGGCCGATGCTCATGCGCGTCGACTCGGCCTGTCTGCCGTCGGATCTGTCCACCAAGCAGGTCTATATCCTGAGACAATGGGTCAAACGGGGCAACTTCCTGTGGATCACCTTCAACCCGCTGCGGCGGGCCACCCGGGGCAACACCGACTGGGCGGTCCTGTTCGGCGTCACGGCCACTTCCCACGACGACAACGAGTTGTTGTCCAAGGCCGGGGGGACGATCCACAACCACCCCATCACCGCCGGGGTGCGCTACATCCACCTCGGCAGCCCCCAGGTCACGCCGGCGGCGTACTACTTCCGCGGCGAAAAGCTGATTCCCATCCTGTCGCTGCCGTCGGGGTCGCCGGTCTTGGCCGTGATGCCCTACGGCAAGGGCCGGATCATTTTTGACGGCTTCGCCTGGCTGAGGTGGGAGGTCACCCCCGGCACCCTGGAGCGGCCGACCTATGACTACCTGCGTCTCTGGCAGAATTTCCTGCGCTGGGCCTGCGCCTGCGAGGGACCCTGCTGGATCTACGGGCCCAAGGGATACCGCACCGCCCGGCCCCAGGTCTACGGGCGCTGGAGCCGGCTGCTGACCGGTGACAAGGCCGCCGACACCAGGCGGTTCTTCAACGAGTCGGTCTACTTCGACCTGGACAAGTCCTTCATTCGGCCCGAGGCCAAGACGGTCCTCAACTTCAAGGTGGCCTACATGATGGCCTATCCCCAGACCCGGGTCCTGGTGGCGGGCCACTGTGACGACCGGGCCGGTTTGGCCTACAACCTCGCCCTGGGCCGCCGCCGGGCCGCGTCCGTCAAGGCCTATCTCGTCTCCCACGGCGTCAGCCCGGACCGGATGGCGACCCGGAGCTACGGCAAGGCCCGGCCGGTCTGCCGCAGTCGAGGCGAAAACTGCCGCCAGCAGAACCGGCGGGTCCAGTTTAGAAGGCGCTAACCGCCGCCGGGCGACTTTGCGCCCCGGACGGTCAATAAAATCTGGCGCTCCACGCACCGCTTGAACGCGGAGGATGAAGCCTTGAGCGAAGATCAATATCGACGACAAGAGCGGGGGACCGTCGGCTCCAACCCGAACCCGCCGGGCGGGAATCCACCCCGGGAGCCCAACGAGGTCCAGTGGCTCAAGGCCGAACTGGACAAACTGAAGGCCGATCTCGAGCGGGCCGAGGAGCAACTGGCGCCCCCTGAGGCTCCGCCGTCCGTGACTTCTCCCGAGCCCTCGCCACCCCCGCCGCCTCCGCCGCCTCGTCCGCCCGAGCCGCGCCGGCCCCCGGCCATGGACGGTCCGGCCGAAGAGGCCCGTGCCCCGGAGAAGGCGGCCGCCCCGGAAAAGGCCCCTGCCCCGGAAAAGGCGGCCGCCCCGG
>JAHJDS010000313.1 GCA_018812395.1 Pseudomonadota bacterium | reverse complement strand
TTATGTTGCGGGGGGTTTTCTTCCAGCCCCCCGCGACCCCCCCAGGACCAGAGGGGCCTCGGTCGCAAGGCCCCTCTGGACTCCCCTGCGACTTAGGGGATTTCGCTCCCCTAAGAACCCACGAAACAACAACCATTTTTTGGTGATAACCAGAGTTGCAGTGCTCCTGCGATCCGGCACGAATCCCCGGCGCTGCGCGATGAAGCGGAATGGCGCAGCGCAGAGAAAACTTACTTATAATTTCTGGGCGGGCCGGAGCCCGGCGATGACCAGCAGGGCCAGAATCCAGCCGGCCAGGGGCTGGAAGAAATTGAAATAAAAGCGATACCAGCCCGCGAAGAAAATGGTGTTGTGGTCTTTACTGAGTTCGACAATGGGCAACAGGCGGTCCAGACTAAACAGGATCTTCCACCCAATATTGTGGGTTTCAAAGACGCATGGTTTGACCAGGTAATTCGGGTCGCAAACGCAGGCCCAGAAGGAAGGACAGTCAGTGCTTGGCGGCCACAGCCATAGAATAAGGGCCCCGAATGCTGTCAATCCTGCGGCCCATATAAGGGGAAAGCGGAAATACCGCTTGCCCAGGCCATAGCCAACAAAGTATTTCATGATGGTCAGCCACAGCCAGCGACCCGGTCCAGGTTTCTCGTCTTCGGTGCGGACTTTTTTAAACTTGAGCCATAGCCACTTGATTGGGTTAATTGCCAGGCGACGCTCCCTGTTCTTGGCGGCGTAAAGGACCTCATTGGCGACGTCCGGCCGCCCGGCTTCGCGCAGGACCTTGGCACAGTGTTCGTAAGGCTGGGGGGAATATGTCTTTTGCCGGGCCAGCCAGTCGATAAACCAACTAGCCGGCCGATCGGTCATGTCCGGGCTTTTAAAACCCTCATGTGTGCCGCCCAAGTGGTTGTAGGTGAAGTCATCCAAGTGCAGTCTGTGGGGCCAAGTCCCGCCCTGGTCCACGAACCGATCAACTGTGGTCCCGGTCAAATTGAGTTCGGAACGAAAGGCGTCAACATTAAAAAATAAGCCCCCGTCAATCCGGGCAAAGAGGAGGTGAACTTCTTTTTCGCACAGATCACAAGTTAGAAATAACTCGTTCCCTACCTTGAGGCCCTGCATATTCAACTCGCCGCTGACCGTGGCGTGATCTAGGCTCAGTTGTCCGGTCACGTCCGCACTGACGAGCCTTGTCTCCTTGAATTGGCCGTCGGTCATGAACAAGGAGCCGCCGACCTTGAGGCGATCCATAGTTAGCTTACCGCTGACCGTTGCACCCGTCAGGTCCAGAGGTCCATTCACGCGTGCGCCCAGGAGTCTTGTCTCTTGAAAGTATCCCCTGCCCATAAACAGAATATTTTTAACCTTGATTCGATCCATAGTGAGTCGGCCCTTGACGAGCGTATTTGAAATAACAAGTCCCACTTCGAAACGACAATCGAGCAGATTAATACCATCCTCAAAACGGCATGTGTCTAAACTAAACGTGAATGGAATGATCGAATTAGTTATATCCAACTCTGTATCAAAACACGCCCCGGCGATACATACTCCCCGTCGAGGTATGGCACTTCGCCAGGGTTCGTGGAGGAGGATGGTCTCCAGGAAGCGGGAACTCATTTGGCGGCGCTCTTTTTCTTCGGTCCAGACTTTATTGTTCCTCAGGGCAATGTATTTACTATATCTGATGCTGAAGTCAGCGGTTTTACCCTCGCAGATTTGTTGCCAGGCCCATTTTTCGGGCTCGGTCCAGTCGGGATGGGGCGGGGTTTGGCAAGGCTCGCCGGGGAGGGCGGGGCTTCCTTTGACTTCATCCTGATCGGCCATGACAATTCTCCTGGGCCTTGACCACGGCCCCGATCGGCCTCAGATACGTCTGGCTCTCCGGCAGGATACAATAGTTAACATCCAAGATCAAATGCCCCGGTTGGGCCTCAGAAATCTTTTCTATCTTGATTGATCCTCTCGCGCGGCGCCATTCCGCTTTATCGCGCCGCGCAGATTGCCAAAGGCAACGTCGTCGGAGCACTGCAACGCTGGTCGAAGATGCACCACGGCTGTTGTTTCGTGGGTTCTTAGGTGTAATTGTCAAACAGGTTGTTTACGGTTTTCAGTCTGGAGACGGGCGGTTTGCCGTTGAGGGCGGTATGAGGACGGTGATGATTGTAGTACCTCAGCCAGGGGG
>JAHJDS010000312.1 GCA_018812395.1 Pseudomonadota bacterium | reverse complement strand
TCCAGGCCGCACTGGTCCAGGGATCGGTCATAGACCGTGATCCCCCGGGCGCGCATGTCGGCCACGTTCTGTTGGTTCAACTCCACCCCGGCCGCCTCGAAGCCGCGCTCCCGGGCGACGTCGATGAACACGCCCGGGCCGCAGCCCACGTCCAGGACGCGCGGCCTTGACGGGCAATACTCCAGGGCCACGTCCAGGCCATAGGCGAATTTTTTTCGGTCGAACTCGAGCTGGGTCGGGTTTTCCAGGACCGTGGCCCAGGACTTTTCCTGGCGATAGAACTCCTCGACCACCTCGTCCTTGGCCACGGGCGAGACGTACATGAACCCGCAGGGCCGACACTCCACGTGCCAGAAACCATGCTTGCGGAATATCTTTTCAGGATCATCCTTTCCGCACAGAGGGCAGGAGCGAGGCGCAGCCATGTGTGCCTTCAAATCCCCGGTTTTCGAATCCCTGAAAAATTCGCGACGACGCTCGACGTGCTGGAGGTGGTCGTCCCGGCCAGTCTGGGCCATGAACGTACGGATGCCCATCTGGAGGCTGCCGTCAAAGGCGTTTTTGCGGGTCAATTTTTCTTTGCGGTCCATGTCAGAACTCGAATGTCTTTCCGATCAGGCGTCGGGCCTGGTCGGCCAGGTCTGAGCCGCTAAACGACGGTTCACCCTCGAATTGGGTCTCGGTCAGCCGGAGGGCCCCTTGGCCGGCGCCGACCACCAGGCCGGCGTCATCGACGCCGACGATCAGGCCGGGCTCGGACTCGGCCTGGGTTGAGTCGACCTCGGCCGACCAAATAAACAACTTTTTACTGTCCAGAAAAGTGAACGCCCCGGGGAAGGGCCGAGTCAGGGCCCGAACCCAGTCAAAGAGGCGCTCGGCCGTCATGTGCCAGTCGATCAGCCCGTCAATGGGCCGGCGGCCGGCCCAGGTGTCGGCCAGGCGCTCGTCCTGTTCCCGGGCCGGGGCGTCGCCGGCCGCCAGCCGGGGATCCATCCGTCGAATCAGGGTTTCGACCGCGTCGCACGAGCGGGCGTAGACGTCGGCCGCCGTGTCCCGGGGCCCGATGTCGAACGGCTCCTGGTCGATGATCAGACCGTTGTCCGTGCCCGGCGTCAGGTGGAACATGGTCATCCCGCTCTTGGCCAGGCCCAGGATAATCGCCCAGGGGATGGGCGCCCGGCCGCGGTGGCGCGGCAGGAGCGTGCCGTGAAAGCCGATGGCGCCTCGCCGGCCGGCCCGGATCACCTCCTCGGACACCAGCCGCGACCAGCCGACGACGTAGATGAAATCAGGGTCGGCCGCCCGGATGCGTTCCAGCATGACCGGGGAGTTGACGTTCGCCGTCTTGAACAGTTTGAGGTCATGATAGGCGCACAGGTCGTCGAACATCCGGGGGGCGACGATTTTTTCGAGCCGGTCGTCGGGCAGGGTGACCACCAGGGGCAGGTCCACGCCCAGGTCGATGAACGTCTCCAGGGCCCGATGCCCCAATTCCTCCATGCCGATCAGGACCACCGACATCAGGCCGCTCCCGGCGGGCCGTCCCGGCGGACGATCAATTCCTTAAAAGAACGCCTCAGTCCTTCGACCTCCCCAAAATATTCGATGGCCACCAGGGGGGGGTCATCCCGGCCGGGCAGCCAGTGAAGCAGTTCGTCCAGCAGGACGAAATCCTCGGCCTCCGGAGCCAGGTGGGCATCGACCGCGATCCGGGGGTGAAAGTAGGGCCTCGACAGGTGGACCTCGACCACCCGGTCCAAGGGCATTTCCTCCAGATAGACCCACAACTCGCGGCCCAGGTTGGCCGCCGAGACCTCGGCGTGGGCCAGGTCCAGGACGAAATCCAGGTCGAATTCAGCCACGAACCGGCCGATGAACTCAGGCTCGCAAATGTGTTCGTACAGACCGGTGGGGTAATAGTTGTAATTCTCGACGGCGAGTCGGCCTTTAAAATGTTCTCGAACCAACCTCAGACGCCTTTCCGCCAGGGCGAAAATCCCGGCCTCGGACAGGGTCTCGGACAGCGGCAGGACGAACTGCGACCTCTCGCCGGCCGGCCCCAGGTCAAAGGAAAACGATTCGACCCGCTGCTCGCTCAAAAAATCGAAGATTGCGGCGACCGCCTCCTGGAAATCAGACTCGACAAACCCCTTGCCCCAGTGAAACGTCCGTCGAAGCCCCGGCGGCAAGTCCATTGGCCGCGGAAACTTGTACTCGGCCCAATCGGCCGTGGCCAACAGGTCCGCGGCCAGGCCGAGGTCGGCCTCGACCAGGTGGGATAGGGGCAGAGCGACCTCAATCATCCTCGGTCACCTTGTCGGCCGAGACCGGCTCGTCGGCCCTGAGATCGACCAGGGTCCGCCGTCCGATGACCTCGAAGTAGACGGCCGGGGCCACCCCGTCGCCGGGGCGCTTGAGGGCCAGGTGCTCCGGCCCCAGGATCGTCCCGGCCGGCACGTCCACGGCGACCACCAGCGAGCGCCGGATGGCGCTTTGAAGCGGCGCCTCGACGGGCATCACCCGCTTGCGGCCATTGCCCAGGGCCGACTTGATCCGCCGGGCGCCCGCGACCAGGGCGGCCAGGTCATCGGGCAGGATGGACATCTCGTTGTCCCCGCCGGGCAGGGATTGGTCGATGGTGAAGTGCTTTTCGATGAAACTGGCCCCCAGGGCCACCGCGGCCAGGGCCAGGTCTATGCCCAGGCTGTGATCGGAAAAGCCGACCGGCAGGCCGAAGGTCTCTTGCAAGGTGGCGATGGCCCGGAGGTTGATCTGGTCGTCCGGACAGGGGTAGGCCACGGTGCACTGCATCAGGGCCAGGTCCGTGGCCCCGGCGTCCCGGGCGAACTCGAGGGCGGCCTTGATCTCGTCAAGGTCCGCCGCGCCGGTGGAGATGATGATCGGCCGCTGAAAGGTGGCCAGGTAGCCCAGCAGGGGCAGGTTGGTGATGTCGCCCGAGGCCAGCTTGAACAGGGGCACCTCCAGCTCGGCCAGGACGCCGGCCGAGTCCAGGTCGAACGGGGTGGCGAAGAAGACGAGCCCCTGGGCCTCGGCGAACTCCTTTAACACGCGGAAATTCTCGGGCGTCAGTTCCTCGGCCTTGAACTCGTCGTAGTATTGACTCCGGGCGGCCAGCATCCGGTCGGTGCGAAATATCTGGAACTTGACGGCGTCGGCCTTGGCCCGGGCCGCGGCCACGATCATCTCCCGGGCCAACTCGACCCGGCCGCCGTGGTTGCCGCCGATCTCGGCGATGACGAACACCGGGCGCGGGTCACCGATCAGTCGGTCGCCCACTGACAAGTTCATCACTGACCTCCCCCGGGTAGCACTTCCTTGAGCAGACGAAAGGCCTCGGCCGCCTCGACCCCGGCCTCGACGCCCCGGGTCCGGGCCAGGGCGGTGATGGCCTCGGGACTGCGGGGATGGGGATAGGGTCTGACCTCGCCTTCGTAAATTTGCAGGGCCTCGATCTTGGTCTGAAGGTGGGGCGTGATGTCCACGTAGGTCGTGGGCGCGAAGCCGCGGCTGGGCCCCAGGACCTCGTAGGCCAGGACCCGGCCCACGCCCCGGCAGGAGACCCTGGTCGCCCAGGCCACGGCCCGGTGGTCCTGATCCGTGTCGGTCTCGTTGGGCACGTAGGCCACGTCCGGCCCCACCTGGTTGACCACCGCCTCCAGGGGGACGATCAAGTCAATGAGCTTGTGGTCGAGCTGTTCGTCGGGCAGATCGGAGAAGAAGAGATCGGTCACCCCCAGGACCCCGCCCGCGGCCCTGGCCTGGTCCAACGTCTGCTGGATATAGGCCTCGTCCCGGGTGTGATCGATGACCCGGTTGCCCACCAGGTGGACGAACACCTGGTGCCCTTGGGCCCGGTGCCAGCCGATGGTCCCGCCGCAGCCCAGGACCTCGTCGTCAGGATGGGGGGCGACGATCAGAACGCGCATCAGTCCTCCAAAAAACAGTGCAGGCTCAGGCTTGCCCGGCGGACCTTGAACCCGCCGGACTGGTACAGGCCGATGGCCGGCAGATTGTAGGTCTGCGTGGCGACCTGGATCACGCCGTACCGGCTGAGGCACTCCTTCAAGCCGGCCGAGAGCAAGACCCGACCCAGGCCGCGGCCGCGGTGTTCTTCGACCACGCCGACGATGAACCAATCACCAACGGCCAGCCCGGTCGCGGCCGATAGGTGATCGTCCGGCCGGCAACTGATGATGCCCACCGGTCGCTGTCCTTCCATCAAAAAAATAACCGGTCGTCCTTCCTGAGCCGCCTGATTGGTTATGGCCATTTGCCAGAGGCGGTCGGCCTGGGCGTTGTCGATCCGCGGATCGGCGTGGAAGCGGCTATGATCGAAGAGTCGTCCCAAGGACTCCACCGGCACCTCGGCCAGACCGTCCCCGGAGACCACCTGGAAACCGTCCG
>JAHJDS010000311.1 GCA_018812395.1 Pseudomonadota bacterium | reverse complement strand
GGTCGTGGCGTGACGTCTCATCCCCGGACCGTGACCGAGCACATGCACCTGCTCGATCACGAACGCTTTTCGGTGTCCCCGGTCCGGGGCCGGGCCGGCGAGCCGGTCGAGGACATCGAGGCCGATTTGTTCAACCGGGCCGATGTCCAGGAGATGACCGTCTACTCCGCCGAAAATATTCACCGGTGCGCCAAGCTGCTGGTCCGGCGCTCACGGGGCGCCGCGGACCACTAATGGCCATGTTCCCTGACGTCATTGGTTGGCCTTGGACCATGGCCGGCTCGATGCTCCTGGCCGCCTGGCTGTTGGACCTGGGCCTGGGCGATCCCCGGGGGTGGCCCCATCCGGTCAGGCTGATGGGCCTGATGGTGACCGGCCTGGAACGGGCGGCCCGGCGGCTGACCTCATCCCCGGCCGGGCTGATCGCCGCCGGGGGGGCGATGGTCGCCCTGGTGGCGGGCGGGGCCCTGGCCCTGGCCGCGGCTTTGATGTATATTGCCGGTCTGATCAACGCCTGGGCCGCCGTGGTCCTGGGGGTGGTCCTGGCCTGGTTCTGCCTGGCCACCCGGGACCTGGTCGGCCATGCCCGGCCGGTGAGGGCCGCCCTGGCCCGGGGCGACCTGGACGAGGCCAGGGCCCGGCTGGCTGAAATCGTCGGTCGGGACACCGGCGCCCTGGATGAGGCCGGGGTGCGTCGGGCCATGATCGAGACGGTGGCCGAAAACCTGTCCGACGGCGTAGTCGGGCCGCTTTGCTACCTGGCCTTGGGCGGGCCGGCCCTGGGCGTGCTGTACAAGGCCGTAAGCACCATGGACTCGATGATCGGCTACCGGAGCGAACAATACGAACACCTGGGCAAGGCGGCCGCCCGGGCCGATGACGTCTTGAATTTCATCCCGGCCCGGCTGACGGCCCTGCTGATAGTCGCGGCCGCGCCGCTCTTGGGCCTGAGCGGTCCCGGGGCCTGGCGCGCCCTGGTCCGGGACCACGCCAAGTCCCCGAGCCCCAACGCCGGGTGGCCCGAGGCGGCCATGGCCGGGGCCCTGGGAGTGGCCCTGGGCGGCCCGGCCATGTACTTCGGCCGGCGGGTGGACAGGCCCGCCCTGGGGCCCGGCCTAAGATCGATCGACGACCGGGCGGTGAAGGACGCGATCAAGATGCTGTTTATGGTTTCCTTCCTGGCGGCGTTGCTCGGCGGCGCGGCGTTGGCGGTGATTCATGGCTGGTAAGATGCCCGGCCTGCCGGAGCACGGCGGCCGGGCCTTCGAGGTCGCCCGGCGACTGGGCCTCCCCGCCGCCCGGATCCTGGACTTCTCGGCCAACATCAATCCCCTCGGCCCCCCGCCCGGGCTGAAGCGGGTCGTGATTCGGGCCTTGTCAGAGATTGGAAATTACCCGGAACCTCACGCCGAGCCGCTGCGGGCGGCCTTGGCCGATCACCACGCCGTAGAACCCTCCCGGGTGCTGGTGGGCAACGGGTCCACGGCCCTGTTCTACCTCCTGTGCCGGGCGCTCCGGCCCCGGCGGGCGGTGGTGTTCGAGCCGGCCTTCAGCGAATACGCCCGGGCCCTGACCGCGGCCGGGGCCCGGATCAGCCGCGTGGTCACCCACCGGGGGCGGCTCTTTTGTCCGGACCGGCCCCGGATCGACCAGGCCCTCAAAAGCGAGCCGGACCTCATCTTCGTGGCCCGGCCGGTCAGCCCGGGCGGGGCACTGCCCGACGGGGCGGTCCTGGCCGAACTCATCAAACGGGCAGCGCCGGCCGTGGTGGTCCTGGACGAGGCGTTCCTCGATTTCACGCCTCAAAAAAGCTGGGCCGGACAAAAGGACAAAAACCTGATCGTCACCCGGTCCCTGACCAAGTTTTTCGCCCTGACCGGCCTGCGCCTGGGGTACCTGGTCGGTCCGTCGAAACTGGTCGCCCGGCTGAACGCCCTGGACGAGCCGTGGTCCGTGAACCACCTGGCCCAGAAGGCCGGGCTCTATTGTCTGGATCAGGCGGAATACGCCGCCCGAACTCGCCGGACGGTGGATCGCCTCCGTCTCCGCCTGGCCGCCGGGATCGAGGCCTTGCCCGGGGCCCAGGTCTACCCGGCAACGGCCAATTACCTCCTCACCCGGGTGGACGAGCCGGGCCCGACGGTGCCGAAGCTGGCCGCCCGCCTGGAGGCCGAAGGCATCCTGATCCGCGACTGCGCCAATTTCCGGGGCGTGGGCCCCAACCACTTCCGGGTGGCGGTCAGGCGCGAGGCGGAGAACCGGCGCCTGGTGGCGGCCATGCGGAAGCGCTGGATCGACTGAACTCACGCCGGCGACCCGGACCGAACGCCAAAGGGGCCCCGAGGGGCCCCTTTCCACACGGTCCACGCCACCGGACGGCGGACGGGACGCTTG
The DNA here is from genome assembly GCA_018812395.1 of Pseudomonadota bacterium. GTDB lineage: Bacteria > Desulfobacterota > Desulfarculia > Desulfarculales > JAHJDS01 > JAHJDS01. The sequence continues at coordinate 3,008 of JAHJDS010000311.1, read as the reverse complement.
GTCTTCGGCTCAGTCCTTTTTGTCCGCCGGGAAGATGATGATCTTCTTCATCTCGCCCTCGCCCCGCGAGGCGGTCCGCACCCGGGTATCGTCCTTCAAGGCCAGGTGCACGATCCGCCGGTCGTGGGCGTTCATCGGGCTGATGGTGATCGGCTTGCCGGTCCGGCGGGCCTTCTCGCCCATCCGGGAGGCCAACTCCTCGAGGGACTGGCGCCGCCGGCCGCGGTAGTCCTCGGCGTCCAGGACGATGCGGACCGGTCTCTTCTCGGCCTTGTTGATCATCTTGTTCAGGATATACTGCAAGGCGTCGAGGGTCTGGCCCCGGCGGCCGATGAGCAGCCCGGCCTTTTCCCCCTCGATGTTGACCACCAGCCGATCCTCCTCGACCCGGCCCTCCAGATGAGCCTCGATGCCCATCCGCCCGATCAGGCCGTCCAGAAGCTCGACGGCCCGGCCGGACAGCTCCGCGTCGACGACCGGGTTGACGGCCCCTTCGGGGTCGGGCTTTTCGGCGAACGTCTCCCGGTGCGCCTCGGCCACCGCCTCCGGGGCCTCGGCCAGAGCTTGGTTCGGGGCCGCGGCCGGGTTTTCCGCGTCGGGCGAGGGAGGGGCGCCCGCCGGGGCGGCTTCGTCCCGGACCGGACGGGCGGCGGTCGGTTCGTCCCGGTCCGGCCGGTCCCTTTCCTTGGCCGGGGCATCGCTCGGTCCGGCCGGCCTCGACCGGCCCCTGTCCTTGGCCGGGGGGGCGTCGGTCTTGGCTGGACGGGCGGCTGGCGGTTCGTCCCGGCCCGGCCGGCCCCTTTCCTTGGCCCGGGCATCGCTCGGTCCGGCCGGCTTCGGCCGGCCCCTGTCCTTGGGCGGGGCGGCCTTTTCCCTCTTCTCCTCCTTGTCCTCGGCCAGGGAGACTCGGATGCGGGACTTGCGCGAACCCACCAGCCCGAAGATGCCCGTCGAGGCCGTGGACAGGATTTCGATGTCCAGCTTGTCCAGGGAGACGCCGAAGTGCAGTTTGGCCTTTTCAATGGCCTCTTCGGTATTCTTGCCTTCTATTTCAACCGCTTCCACGAATAACCTCCGCTGGCCTCAGGCAGCCTTCTTTTTGGGACGGACTTTCATGTTGTGAATCCGCCACTGCTGCCCAATGGAAAGAATGTTGTACACCAGCCAATAAAGGACCAGCCCGGAAGGCATGCCCAGGAAGATGAACAGGAACACGGCCGGCATGATCATGGCCATCATCTTCTGTTGCTTGGGATCGCCGGCCGAAGGCGTGATCTTCATCTGCAACCACATGGACGCGGCCATCAGAATGGTCAGCACCGGCAGTCCCTTGTCCACGTAGGGGATGTCAAAACCCAGCGGCAGACGGTCCGGGACGGACAGGTCGTTCATCCAGAGGATGAACGGCGCGTGCCGCAGCTCGATGGCGCTGCGCAGGAACTGGAACAGGGCGAAGAAGACCGGGATCTGCATCAGCATCGGCCAGCAGCCGCCCATGGGGTTGACCTTGTGGGCCTTCCACAGGGCCATCATCTCCTGGTTCAACTTCTGCTTGTCGTCGCCGTACTGGGCCCGGAGTTCCTTGATCTTGGGCTGCAGGTCGCCCATCCTCTTCATCGAGGCGTATGACTTGTGAGTCAGCGGCCAGAACAGTATTTTGAGGAGGATCGTCAGTAGGATGATGGCCACGCCGTAGTTGGGGATGACGCTGTAAAAGAGATTCATCAGCCACAACAAGGGCTTGGCGATGAAGTCGAACCAACCGAAGTCCACGGCCAGACCCAGGCCCAGGGCCTCCCCCACGGCGTCCAGGGTGGCGGCGCTCTTCGGTCCCAGGTACACGATGAATTCCTGGGCCTGGCTGGGGAGGACCCCGCCGGCCGAATCGACCTTCTGGGAGGCGCCCTGGTACCTGGTGACGATGACATCCAGACCGGCCCGGCGGAAGGTGACGTTGGTCGGCAGCGGCTTGGGCACGGCCAAGACGGTGATGAAATAGGGGTCCGAGTAGGCCACCCAGCGCACCGACTTGTTCGACAGGTCGTACTTGGTCACCCCCGGCTGGATGTTGGCCACGTCCACGTCGTCCGTGGACCGGCCTTCGATCAGGAACTGGACTCCGCGGAAGTTGCCGCTATGGTCCAGGTCGGGCCGGTTGTAGAGGTAGACGAACGGCTGGTACTGGAATCCCTTGTTGGCGTCGAGATTGGTCACCTTGACCAGGCAGTGGATGCCGTAGTTCTTGGGATCAAAGGTGTAGATGCGCTGGACGCGGTAGCGGCCGGCCACCTCCCAGGTGAAGACCAGCCGCTGCTTGGTCTTGGTGGCGTCCACCCGGTCCCGATCGACCGTGAACGGGGCCCGGGTCAAATCGGCGCCGTCGGGCAGGGCCTTGAGGTCCATGGTCAAGGGCAGATACCGGTCATAGAGGACGTCGAGGAGACGCAGCAGCAACAGGGAGGCCAGACGGGGGTCCTTGGCCAGGGCCAGGGCCAGCTGTTTGTCGTCCGGGACAATGGTGTTCAGCCCCAGGTTGACCATCTGGATGGGGATGGGGTCCTTCCGGGCGACGCTTACGTAATAGGCCTTCTTGGGGTCCTTGGCCGCGGCCGTGCCCCGAAGGACGAAACTCTGCAGCCGGGCACCGCGGTTGGTGAACTGGGCGGTGTATAACGGATGAACCACGGTCACGTTTTTTTCGTCACTCGCGTCACCGGCCAAGACTACCGGCCAGAACAGGTCTTGTTCGGCGACGGGCGCCTGGGGCCCGACCGGTTGCCCGGTGGCCGGCGCGGTGACGGTCTGGCCGGGTTTGGTTTGCGGGGGCTTCTGCGGCGGCTTCTGACGCTCGGTCACCATCATGAACACGATCAGGATCAGTCCGGAGAGCACCAGCGCGATGATGGTCCGCTTGTCCATTTGCATGGGTCGAATCCTCGGGCCGCCGCCCTAGCGGCGGTGATGAAGGGCGTTGTTTTCAGGCACCGGGTCGTATCCTCCGGAATGCC
>JAHJDS010000310.1 GCA_018812395.1 Pseudomonadota bacterium | reverse complement strand
TGAAGAGATTACTTTTATCGGTATGTGTATCTACCGCTTCCGAAAGGACGGCCGATGGCCTGGACAAATCGTCAGGACGTATGGCGACGAACTGGAGACGTTCATCTGGTTTCCGCCGGAGGCCTTACGAAAAACCAAGCATTGGGCGTGCTTCAATCCGGTTAAGCCGAACCAGTACCGGGTACATTTCCTGGAGCGCGTAACCAACGTGAGCCAGGCCATCCTAAACGTACAGCGCCTGCTGGCAGAGGCCATCATCTTCCACAGCGACAAGAAGGAGGCACGGAAATGATCGAGAGAGTGGAAATCCTTTTCATCCAAGGGTCCGTTGTCAAGGTCACCACAGAGAAGGAGGCTGGCGAACTCCCGGCGCTTCCTCAGAAGGCTCCCGAGGAGAAAGAGGAGGTTTCAGAAGAGAAGCCAACCCACATCGTTAGCGCCAGGGTGCTGTGGGACTTCAACAAGGTCCAGATGCAGAGGCCAACCGAACACCTAATGGACGTGAGCGGCATCAAATACGACGGCACCCATACCCTGGAGCGGCTGGAACCCTTGGAACTGGACGAGAGCTCTCCAACCTATGCCAGGTCCAATCTTCTGTCCACCCGAGACGCATTAGCGGACATGCACCAATATGGAAGCCTGTTGACCGGCGTGTTCCATTCCCACCCCGGCAGAGGCAGATCAGCGGTCCATCCCTCACAGACCGACATCCGGAACCAGAAGAAGCTCGAAGACGCCGGCTACAAGTGCATCAGCGCCGTCTTCTCCAGGGATGGGTGGGTCCGCTTCTTCACCGTCAATAGCCCGTTCAGGGTGGTTGTCAAAGGCAAGGGGGTCGAGTGTGTGGAAGAAAACCTCTACAAGCTCAAGAAGGCCGGTGACGTATAGGACCAACAAGATCATGCCCACGGTTGAGGGCGAGCATGACGTATACCACCGGCACGGCCTGATCAAGGGCTTCGATCAGGTCAGGCTGGGCGACCTTGGTGTGGATCTTGTTGGGGGCGGAGGCCTTGGGTCAGAGATCGGCCTCTCGCTCGTGAAGAAGGGGGTCGGCCGTCTTGACATCTTCGACGACGATGTTGTGACCCTGACCAATCTGCCCCGCCAGTTCTACTACCGGAGGGACCTGTTCAAGCCCAAAGCCATTCGCCTGGCCCGGAACCTCTCCAAGCTGGCCACCAACAACTCGATCATCACCGGCTACCCCATCCAAATCCAGGAAGCGGTCGAGAAGGGACTCCTGCCGGTTTGCGACGTGGTGATTGTGGGTGTGGACAACTCGGATGCCCGTTTCTTCTGCGCGAGCCACTTCTACGACAAGGTCCCGGTGATCTTCACTGCTGTCTCGCCCGAGGCTGACGCTGGCTACGTCTTTGCCCAGGAACCTGGCAAGGCCTGCTTCGGCTGCATGTTTCCGGACGAGCATGGCCGGCCGGCCCGCAAGTGCTCGGGCTCAACAATTGACATCCACAAGGCCATGGCCGGGATCGTGAGCTACGCAGTTGACACCCTCTGCATGAAGCGCCCGAGGAACTGGAACTACAAGCGGATCTTCCTGTCCGGCCTCATGGGGGACCTGAGCGAAAAGGTTGAAAGGGACCCCGAGTGCCAGTTTTGCCGGGAAAGAGGAGCGGCGTGATGGACCTCCAGGCGCGGTTGATCGGCTTGCTCCTCGTGGCCGTTGTCCTGTTCTTCCTCATCAAGTTCCTGTTCCCGGTGATCGGAGCCCTGGCCGGCCTGCTCATCGGCATCTTCAAGTTCATGGGCAGGTCCTTGCCCATGTGAGAGGAGGTTCGGTCATGAATGACGTCGGATCTGAACACTGCTTACATGAATGGAGGCAAATGCGGTTGAGTGTTGGCACGTTGGCTAGCTTCAAGCCCCAAGAGACCTACTGTTTTGCCTTCTACTGCAAGTTTTGTCTGGCCGTCAAGTGGGTTTGTGTTGATTGTCGGGACGCTTTTCTTGAGGCAGAAGGGGATGGATGATGCCTGGCCTGAAAGACAGAAAAATCAAGGTGGCGGAACTGGTCCAGGATGACGGCCCCTTTGTCTTCCAAGAGGAGATCGTGCGCGAGACCTCGGACGATGAGAGCTCATCCACGGAAATCGAGGTCCATCGGTACCCGGTCAACTGGTGCGGGCACTACCGGCCGTTCGGTTTCACCTGCTACTGCGGAAACAAGTTCTGCCGGTCCTGCCTGGAAGCCGGCAGGGTCTGGTACTGCGAGAAGTGCGGCCGGACCATAGGCCCCTGCCATTTTGAGAAACGGAACGACGGCGTTTTCTGCCACGACTGCCGGCCCACAATAGACTGGAACGGAACCCTGGGAGGATTGATCAAGGCTGTCCTCTGGCTGGCGGGCCTTGTCCTGCTGATTCTCCTTTTGGCTTTAGTCGCGGGGAAATGATGAAGACCCGGCCCGAAAGACAGATTGAACTCCTTGGGACTGACCCGTCCCTGCTGGCCCTGGAGTCAAGGCTCAGAAGGGGCTGGATCAAGGATGAGGAATTTTTTCGGTCAGTGGAACGACTGTACAGGATCAAGGTCAAGTCCCTGGGCCTGGACCCGGAGGGCGAACTGCCTCTATTTTCAATCCCGGAGGATTTCGGGGACCCGGCCACGGGCATATTGGTTGGCAGGCCGGTACACGGCGAACTGGCGATGCCTCCACTGCACCTGCCCTTGGATGACCTGACCATAAGCCATGTCCAGTGCAGCGGCAAGACCAGGGTAGGCAAATCCTTTCAGATTGCGCATCTGGCGAGCCAGGTCTGCCGGCAGCAACCGCACCGGGGCTTTCTCTTCTACGACATCCAGGGCGAACTGTGCAGCATCCTGGCCAACCTGGTCCATCCGGAAAAGCTGCTCTGGATTCCCGTTGAGGACTACTGGAAGAACCCTCTGCAGGACCTGCACGAGCATGGCCTGGACAAGGCAATAGGCTTTTTCAAGAGGGCGCTGCTTGAGTCTGTCTTTATCGGTGACGCGACGGTTAACCTTTTCGAGCAGCTTGTCCGGCACAGGTGCACCGCCGAAATGCTGAGCGCCCTTGGACCGCCGATCCTAGAGGAGATACTGGTAAGCGCCAGGCACCTAGCCGGGGTCGGGAGGACGTTTGCCCGCAAGGTTGTCGAGTACCAGAATTCCCTGGTCAATATCCTTGGCAACCTGTCCCTCAATCTCGGCTGCGTCTACAACCAGCCCATCACCAGGGGATTCGGTTTCAGGGACTTCGAGGGCCGCGTGGTTGTGATTGACCTGAGCGCGCTGAAGGACCCCATTGCCTTGAAATTCTTCATCACCAAGGAGCTCCTGGAGTTGACCCTGTATGCCGAGACCCAGCACGCGCCCATGACCGTGGTACTGGATGAGATGCACCGCTTCGCTCCCCTGGAGAAGAGGTACGGCCAGTACTCCAGCCCGATCCTTATTGACGCCGTCAAGACCCTGCTGAAGTTCGATGTGAATTTCTGGTACGCGGAGCAGAACCCCGGAATGATGGTCAGCCCGGCCATCTTCGCCAACACCGGCACTCACTTCGTCTTCAGGCTGCCCAATGTCAAGGACCGCTGGCCGGTCCTCAATGCCATCAACATCTCGGACAGGGAGCAGGAGGCTGCTGTCGGAATCCTGGAAAGGCAGCACTGCCTGGTATTCAGCGAGTGGCTGGGCGCAGCCGTGCTTATCAAGACCCCTGACCTGGATATCCGGGACCTAAGGGGAGAAGCGAGGCAAACCCTTTTACCGAAAGTGAGGGCCTTCCAGGAGCGCTTCCTGGCCGAGCATGGGGTCAGGCTGGAGAGAGGCAGATCGAGGCCTGATTCGGTCGGTGCTGCCCCGACTGTCCAGGACAGCATGAAGAAGAGGATCGTGGAGCACCGCTTGGAGGCCCCCCTATCCGGAATCACCGACACCTATGCAGCAGCCGGGGTGTCGCCGGACAAGGGCAGGCAGTACGTCACGGATCTGGTGGAGGTCGGCTGGCTGGAGGGTCCGGAAAACATGCCTGGTCCTGGAAGCGGCCCCAAGGCCAGGAGTTGCTACGTGGCCACTGAACGGGGATGCAAGGCCCTGGATCTGGACTGGCCGAGAGGCAAGCTGCCCGGCAAGGGCTCCCTGAAGTCAAGGCTGGCCATGAAGATGATCGGCCTGCATTTCGAGCGTAAGGGCGCGCCAGTACGATACGAGCACACCCTCACTACGCCCTTGGCCAACAAGTCTGCGGACGTGGCCGTGTTGGAGCCGGACGGGTCAGTGACTGCCTATGAATACCAGAATTCCAACTCTCACCTGGTTGAAAACATCCGCAGGAACGCCCTGGCCGGATTTGTCCGGACTGTTGTGGTCTGCCAGAACGCCTCTTCCTTGGCCAGGGCCAGGAAGCTGATTGAGAGGGAACTGGAGCCCGAACTGCTGGAACAGGTCAGCCTGGCAACCCTCAAGGAGTTTGCAGGATGAGAGGCCCATTTGATCCGTCCAGGGAGCCTTTTGATCCGTTCCTGGAGTGGGAGGACATGGCCGACCCACTGGACCCCTTCCAGGCGGGACCAGGGCAGGATTTGGCCGATCCCTTTCTCCTGACTGATCCGATGCGGGCCATGGGACCGGACCCCATGTCGGTGCCTGTGGCTGATCCCGTTGGCAGCTATGACTTGCTGGACCAGGTTGAGGACTCTGTTCTGTATGGCGTTGGGCCGGAGCCCACCAATATTCTGGACGAGTTGGAGAGGTCGATTGAGGAGTCCTTGGTCCTGCCGGAGACCGGGCCAATGGAGGATGGACTGAAGGCCTGGGATGCAGTGGACGCGCAGCCGGCCGTGCAAACCCATGGGCTCGGCTACAGTCCACCCCCCAAAAACCCCCTGATGACGGACACCGGGCAAGCCGCCCATTTTTACCGGCAGCCGGTTATGCGGATGTGGCGGCCAAGGGGAGGCTCTACCCCAGGGGTGAGCTCGATGTCAGCGTCCGGTGAGAAAGAGCCGGTGAGGAGGTGCCCCAGGACCGAGAAGATGGTGACTGCTGAGGAATGCGAGGGCTGCGAGGCGTTCAGGGAGGGGGCCTGCCAGCGGGAAGGCGAGGAGGCCAATGAGCAAGAACAGAGGAGCGGATAGGATCGATAACCCGATTGCTCGGGAGGGACCTTGACTAGTGAGCGGGAGTCCTGAAATACTGACCCTTGAGGAGGTTGCCCGGTATCTGCGCAAGAGCAAGAGTTGGGTCTACAAGAATGCGCGGCTGCTGGGCGCTAGGAAGCTCAAGGGGTCCCTGTTCTTCCCGAGCAAGGAGGACCTCTATGAGCGTCTATTCAAGGAGGGGCCGGGGGTGGAAGTACGACTTCATCCTCGGCGGCCGAAGGTACACGTCAACGTATTTCAGGACAAAGAGCGAGGCCAAACAGGCCGAGGCTCGAAGAAAGGAGGAGCTAAGAAACCCGCAGCCTGCTCAGACGGAGACCCAGACCCGGACAGACATGGCCTTCTTGGAACTGGTCAATAGGCGGCTGGACCACGTCAAGGCATACAACACCGAAGCCCATTATCGGACCTACCTCAGCCTGGCCCGGAAGTGGATCAGGCGGTGGGGCAAGCTGCAAGTGGGCCAGGTGTCCCGGCCAATGGTTGAGAAATACGTGCTGCAAAGGTCCGGGGTGTCGGCCTACACGGCCAACCGGGAAATCAGGTACCTGAGGGCAATGTTCAACTGGGGAAAGAAAAAGGGGCTGGCGGAGCGCGACCCGACCGAGGGCATTGACTTCCTGCCCGTGGAGAAAAGGGTCAGATACGTGCCGCCGCCCGAGGACATTGAAAAGGTGCTTGCCGTGGCAGACCCCGAGATCAGGGACTATCTCCTGACCATCCAGCACACCATGGGCCGGATAAGCGAGATCAACCGGCTCACCTGGGACGATGTCAGCCTGGAAGGGCGGTACGTGATCCTCTACACGCGCAAGAAAAGGGGCGGCCACCTGACTCCCCGGAAGGTGCCGATGACCGGGCAGTTGTTCGAAGTCCTGTCCCGCCGGCACTCGAAGAGGGACCCGGACAAGCCCTGGGTCTTCTGGCATCGGTACTGGAGCCAAAAAGAGGGCCGGATGGTCGAGGGGCCTTACCAGGACCGGAAGAAGATCATGCGGACGCTGTGCGAGAAGGCCGGGGTCAGGTATTTCCGGTACCATCCCCTGCGGCACTCAAGCGCCTCGGTCCTGGACAGCCACAACGTCTCCCTGGGGGCCATCCAGCGGATTCTGGGCCATGAGAACCGGAAGACCACGGAGATCTATCTCCACAGCCTGGGCCGGACCGAGCGCGAGGCCATGGACGTTTTTGAGCAGGCCTGCAAAAAGTCACACCCAAATCCACACCCAAACCAAAAAAGAAGGTTACGCCTGGTGACGTAACCTCTTGAATTCATTGGCGCGCCCTGCAAGATTCGAACTTGCGGCCTTTGGATTCGTAGTCCAACGCTCTATCCAGCTGAGCTAAGGGCGCCCGGAGTGAAAATCTAACAGCACCCCACCGACATGTCAATAGGCCGCGGGGGCTTACCCCGGGGACCGCCCGCCTCCGGACCGGTAGAAATCGATCGTCTTCTTGAGACCCGTCTCCAGATCCGTGACCGCCCGCCAGCCGATGGCCGCCTCAATCCGGGACACGTCCGGGATGCGGCGCGGAATGTCCTCGTACGAGTGGCCGAAGACCTCCAGGTGCGGCTTGTACTCGAGGGGCGAATCGAACCCGCCCACCCGCTTCATGGTCTCGGCCAGCTCGAGAATCGAGGTCTCCACGTCCGAGCCGACGTTGTAGACCTCGCCCACCGCCCCGTCCGTGGTGGCCAGCTTGACCACCGCCTCGGCCGTGTCCTCGATAAAGGTGAAGGCCCGGGTCTGTCGCCCGTCGCCGTGGACCACCACCGGTTTGCCGGCCAGAAATTTCTCGAGAAAGATCGGAATCACCCGGCCCTGGCCCAGGTCGTCGCAGCGGGGACCGTAGACGTTGAAGAATCGCATCACCACAAAGGGCAGGCCCTCCTGCTGGTGATAGGCGTAGCAGTAGTGCTCGACCACGGCCTTGGCCGTCGAGTAACACCAGCGGTTGATCCGGGTCGAGCCCAACACCCGGTCGGCGTCCTCGGTCCAAGGCACCGCCTGGTTCTTGCCGCAGATCTCCGACGTCGAGGCGAACACGAATTTCTTGCCCTGCCGGGAGCAGAAATCCAGCAGCAACAGCGAACCGCCCAGATTGACGTGGAGCACGTTGAGCGGCTCGACCACGTAACGCTTGGGGTCGGCGATGGCCGCCAGGTGGATGACCACGTCCACCCGGTCCACCAGCCGGCCGACCACGTCCCGATTGAGGACCGAGTCCTGGACGAACTGGAGGTTGCCCGTCTCGAAGAGGTGCTCGATCTTGAGCGACTTGGCGTGGTCCAGGACGATGACCCGGTGGCCGGCGCGGCACAGGTGCTCGCAGACGAAGCTGCCGATGGAACCCGCCCCGCCGGTGACTAGAAACCTGGTTGACATGACATGGTGTCCTTATGGTCGAGAGATGACGCGGCCCGTCAGTTGATCACAGCCGGCGGTGAAAGACCAGGCTCGAGGCCGTCAGTCGGGCGCCCAGGGCCTGCCAGGTCCGCTGGACGGCCCTTTGGGTCAGCTTGGTCTTGACCCGGGCCGATTGACAACCCCGTTTTTTAAGGCGACGGAGCGCCCCCAGCACCAGGAGCCGGTACAGTCCTCGGCCGCGCCAATCGGATTCAATTCCGTTCAAGACCACCCAGCCGCCGGCGTGATTGGTCAGGGACGTCTCCGCGGCGTCGGCCCCGGTCAGGGTGATGAATCCGACCGGCCGGCCGCCGTGTTCGAGGACCCAGATCTCGTCGGCCCGCTCGCCCCGGATCGAGTTCCGCCACCAGGCCCGGTACATTTTTTTAGCCATGGGGGCCAGAATGGGGTCCACGGTGAAGCGGTCCTGGAAGTATTGGACGTCGGTCATGGCCGACGCCGCCAGGCCGGCCAGGCGGCGCTCGTCCTGGGGCTCGGCCGGGCGCAGCCGGAAACCCTTGGGCGGCCGGACCGACGGTATCTTGCCCGCAAGGTCCAGCCGGTGGATGGTGCTGACGTCCATCAGCCGAAAACCCGCCTGCTCCAGGACATGGGCCCCGATCAGGTCCCGGCCGTCGACACGGGCCGAGACAAAGGCCACGCCCTGCCCGCCGAGCCAGCCCAGGGCCCGGGCGACGGTGCGCCGGCCCACGCTCTCGACGGCCGTCTCGTCCGAGGCCCCGACCCGACCGGGCAGGAGATCGTGGACGATCGGAAAAAGCCGGCCGCAGGTCAGGCCGAAGATGCGGCTGTCCCAGGCCAGGACCCCGGCCCCGACCAGCCACCGCGCCGGACCCGTCGCCGGCCCGGTAAAGACCTGGCCGGCCCCTTCCAGGCGCGCCTTGGTCCAGGACTCGATCACCGGACGCGTGAGGTCCAGACCGTCGTCGGCCAGAATCGGGGCCCTGGCCACCAGGTCCTCAACGCGGGCGGCATTTCGGGCCACAGGCGACATGGGGCAAAACTAGTTTAGGCCGGGCTGGTTGTCAAGTTGAGGGGCTTTGGCATTGTCTCCCATGTCTGCTATAACCTCGGGCGTGAGCCAATCACCAAAACATTCCATGTTGAGAGAACGAGCCGCGCGATTACTGGCCACCGGCTTCGGGGTCGGCTACCTGCCGATCGCCCCGGGCACCTGGGCCTCGCCCCTGGGCGTGCTCCTGGCCTGGGGCCTGTCCTTTATCCCCTGGTGGTCGCTGCTGGTCCTGGTGGGGCTGATGTGTCTCGGGGCGTGGGCCTCGGACCGGGAGGCGCGCCGCCTGGGGCAATCCGATCCCAACGTGATCGTCATCGACGAGATCGTGGGCATGGCCGTGGCCCTGTGGGGCCTGCCGCTCAACTGGGGGACAATCATCGCCGGGTTCATCTTGTTCCGGGCCCTGGACATCTTCAAGCCGGGTCCGATCCGCTGGCTGGACCAGAAGATGCGCGGCGGGGGGGGCATCATGGCCGACGATCTGGCGGCCGGGATCGTGGTCAACCTGGTGCTCCGGGCGGCGCTCAAGATTTTCAATGGATAATGGGCCGTCTGTTTAGAAATTTTTACCGCCGGAGTAGGTTTCATGTTTTTCCTTGCTCGTTCATATATGATCGTGTACAATTTTTAAAGGTCAACTGGGGTATAACCAAGTGATTATTTGAGCAATATCGGCCCAAGAGGACAGATGGGAGTTTATTGTGGTCGCCCTGCCTGACTTTGAAATGCCCTTTGAGCCCACCACGATTGAGCACTTGGGGCTTCGTCTGTACAGCACCCTTCCCCCTGTCATCAGTGAGTTGGTATCAAACGCATACGACGCGGAGTCTCCTAAAGTCGAAATCGTTTTGCCCACCGATGAAATTACCGCCGACGCCGAGGTTATCATCAGAGATTATGGGCACGCTATGACCCCGCAAGAAGTTCAGGAGGAGTACTTACCAATTGGGCGCAATCGCCGTGGCTCTGATGCTTCTGAGGTGAGTTCTAAAAACGGCAAGGTCAGGGTCACAGGTAGAAAAGGCCTTGGGAAATTGTCCGCCTTCGGTGTTGCAACGGAAATGGACGTGACGTCGATTAAGGACGGATTCGCCGTTTGCCTAAGGCTCAACTATGCCGATATGAAGAGCTGGCCAGATGACCATCCCGGCCAACCATACAAGCCAACGGTCGTTCAAAGCAAGACCGGAGCGACTGAGGAAAAAGACGGTCTTGAAGTTAGGCTACGAAAGCTTCACCGGAGCAAGCGTATAAGTCCCGAATTGGTTCGTCGAGGCCTGGCGAAGAGACTCAAATTCATAGGGCCTGACTTTGAAGTTTTAGTTAACGGTGATGGAATTCAACCCGGCGACCGTCTAAAGCGTGAACAGTGCGATGAAGGTTTTTCCTGGGACGCGTCTGAACTGCCCGATAACGGACAAGTTGACGATGGTCTGACGGTGCGGGGCTGGATCGGGTTTTTAGGTAAAGCGTCACAGGTAGATAGGGGCGTCGACATATTTGCATCTGATAAGGCCGTGGAACTGTGGAGCTATTTCAACTACCCGAGCACACACGCCCAATTTGCCAGGGCTCATTTGGTGGGAGAAATTCACGCCGATTTTTTAGATGGGAATGAGGATTTGATAGCCACAGCCAGGAACTCCGTTGTGTGGGAGTCAGACATAGGGAGAGCGTTGCGGAACGGGGTTTTTCCGGGGCCTTTTTTTCCTCGGGTCTGAGTTTCGGGAAAACAGGGCCAAGTTGTTGATCGGCGTCGGCGTCCGGTCGTCGAGACAGGCCAAAATCTGCGCCCCCAGGTCCGAC